>JANPIF010000276.1:0-6549 GCA_031424845.1 Ferruginibacter sp. | reverse complement strand
AAAACAGAAGTATTAAACTTACTGAGACAAACCATTCGTCCTGAGTTTTTAAACAGAATTGATGAAGTAATTATGTTTCAGCCATTAATGAAAAGAGAAATTAAAGGAATCATTACTATACAACTAAATGAGTTGAGGAGTTTAGTAGCGAAGAATGGGATTGACTTACAGTTTACAGATTATGCATTGGATTATTTATCAGAAAATGGATACGACCCTCAGTTTGGAGCACGGCCATTAAAAAGACTCATACAAAAGCAGATTGTAAACCAGTTAAGCAAAAAAATACTTGGCGGGGATATTGATAGAACATCTCCAGTAATAGTGGATGTATTTGATGGAATGGTAGTTTTTAGGAATGAAAAATCATTATTAAAAGATGCAGATGTATCACTTTAAGAATCAGTTTAATATACGACTATCATGTTAATTTACCAAATTCGACTTTTATTTCTGGCAAAAATAGCGTAAATTGCGTGGTATATATTAAAATTTTTGATGGTTTAATGGTTATAATCCTTTGAAAATCAGTAACAAGTTATCCCTAATCCTTGGTGTAACATAAAAAATTAAAGAATGGCATTTAAAAAAGAAGTGGTTGAAATTATAGAACCGAGAGACATTTTTGTAGGTAATGCAAAAGCAGAAATTACATTAGAAGAGTTTGGAGAGTATGAAAGTGAAGTTTGTGCAAATGCAAACGAGATAGTAAAAAAATTATTGGTGGAGTACGATGGTGTAATTCGTTTCAATTTTAGGCATTTTCCTCTTACAAATATTCACCAACGTAGTTTAAAAGCAGGTGAAGCTGCTGTTGCAACAGGGCAGGAAGGAAAGTTCTGGGAAATGCATAATATTTTGTTTGCAAACAGAAAGAATCTTGGTACTACAAGTTTAAAATTATATAGTAAAGAAGCAGGAGTGAATAACAAACGCTTTTTAGATGATCTTGTAAATGCAACTTATGGATGGCAAGTACAGGGCGATTTAAGGGAAGGTCTTAACCGTGGAGTAACTACTGTTCCTACATTTTTTGTAAATGGCGAAAGAATGGCAAAACCTACTTACGAAGATCTTAAAAAAGGTATTGAAGATGCTATTAAAAACTTAAAGAAAAAAGCAAAAGCTCCAAAAGTTGTAGTAGTTGAAGAAGAAGACGAAGTAGAAGAAGTAGCAGAAGTAAAAGCGGTTACAAAACCTGCTGTAAAAGTTACCTCAAAAGCCCCTGAAAAATCTACTGTGAAACCGGCTACTAAAGCCGCTGCTAAGCCTACTGCAAAAGCAACTACAAAAACTGCGGCTAAACAAAGAGCGTAGAATTTTATAAATAATAAAACAATAACCATCTGCCCAAAAGCAGGTGGTTTTTTTATGCCAATATCTTTATTTTTATAGAATGGTAAAGTTTAAAACTGTTTTAAAAAAATTTGGAGAAAAGGGTGAGAAATCTGGTTGGACTTATATAGAAATACCAAAAAAAACAGCAGAAATTGTAAAGCCTGGTTTTAAAAAATCTTTTAGAATTAAAGGTAAGATAGACGATTATCAAATAAAAGCTTTAGCACTTACTCCCATGGGCGAAGGAGATTACATTTTAGCAATTAATGCAACCATTAGAAAAGCAATTAAGAAAATACATGGTGCCACAGTTGATGTATTGATTGAAGAAGATGAAGCAGCAATTATATTATCGCCAGATATGATGGAATGTTTACAAGATGAACCTGCCGCATTAAAATATTTTAATAGCTTACCAGGCTCTCATAAAAACTGGTTTTCTAATTGGGTAAAATCTGCTAAAACAATTACTACTAGTACAAAGAGAATTGCTACGGTAGTAAAAGCCTGCCAAATGCAAATGAGTTTTTCGGATATGATGAAAAACTATAAAGAAATTGCATAAAAAACGCTGCAAAGTTGCAGCGAAATGATATATAAAAACCTTTAGTAATTGCTATAGAAGGTCTAAAGCCATAGCAAAAAAAGTAACATTGAATGGGAGTATAAGTGAGCAATAACCACCTCCAATTGCATACACTCCAAAAAATACACCTATAGAAATTAAAAATAATATCCAATAAATCCCTCTTGATTTTTTTGCTGTTTCCATTTTGTAAAAATATTTGTGCAAATATAAAACTACAAAACTTATAAAACAGTATTTGTTTTAAAATAATTATGTACTTTTTTAAAAGTTTTTAAACCTAAATTGTACAAAAAATTTAAACGATGTTACTTAATTTTAATATAGAATATTCAAGCTTACCTGGAGAAAATCTTGTGCTTCGTTTTATAGAAAAAAACAAGGATAATACAACAGAAATAAATTTATACTATAAAGATGAAATGCATTGGGAGGGTACTGTAAACAAAAATGACTATGCTTTAAAAGCCAATTTCTTGTATGATGTAATTTTAAGGAAAGATGATTTTTCAATACCTGAAAAAAAACTTATTTCAAGTAATATAAAATTGAAAAAGGTAGTAGGAGATGAAATCTTTATTAAGCATAAAACTATATTACCCAACTCTTACCCCAAGTTTGCAAAAACAAAACCTTTTAAAAAAATATTTAAAGAAAAATTCATTGGATCAAAAAAGGAATGTACTTTAAACAAAGCGACACATATTTTTAAAGTAAATTATCCCGCACTTGGAAAAAATAAATTTATTTGCCTAACGGGATCAGCTAATAAAATGAATTTATTTGATGCTGAAAATCCGATTATATTTAAGCAGAATAAAGATAATATCGCATCAATTAGGTTAAATTTAAGTAAAGAAAAATTTCCTATAGAATATAAACTTGGGATATACGATGATACGGAAAAAAGAATAATTGATTATGAAACCGGAGGGAATAATGCTATTTATGAGCTACCAGATAAAGGCACAAAAACCTTTATAAATCATCAATATAATTTTGATAAGTTTTTATGGAAAGGCGCAGGCATAAATATCCCTGTTTTTAGTATAAGAACGGCTACAAGCTGGGGAAGTGGCGATTTTAGAGACCTGCATTTAATGGCCGATTATGCATCATTTATAGGTGTAAAATTAATTCAACTTTTACCGGTAAATGATACTACCTCTACGTTATTGGATAAAGATTCATATCCTTATTCTGCTATTTCTTCTATTGCATTACACCCAAAACTGTTGAGTGTTCAAAAACTGGCACATTCACTTTCAGAAGAAATTTTTGCTCACGAAAAAGCTGAAATTGAAAGGCTTAATAATTTATCATTTTGCGACCATGCAGGTGTTATTAATTTAAAATTTGCTGTACTTAAAAGAATATTTACAGCTTATAAAAATGATTTTATTAATGATGAAAATTGGTTTCCCTATTTTGAAGAAAATCGAGAATGGCTGGTGCCTTATGCCGCCTTTTGTGTGTTAAGAGATAAATACGGATCTTTAAAATTCGATGAATGGGAAGAGTATGCTAATTATAATGAAGATGAAATTGCATTATTTGTGGACCCAACATCAGAAAATTATGAAGAAATTTTGTTTTGGTACTTCATACAATACAATTTGCATATACAGTTAACAAATGCTACAGAACATGCGCATAAAAAGGGCGTAATTTTAAAAGCAGATTTACCAATTGGTGTTGGTAGATACAGCGTAGATACATGGGTAAATCCTCACTTATTTCATTTAGACATGCAGGCAGGCGCACCGCCAGATGCATTTAGCACGGTAGGGCAAAACTGGAGTTTTCCTACCTATAATATTGGTCAAATGGCTTTGGATAAATTTGACTGGTTTACAAAAAGAATGCAACAATTAGAAAAGTATTTTGCTGCAGTAAGGATAGATCATGTACTGGGTTTGTTCAGAATTTGGACTATTCCATGTAACCAAATGAATGGAACGATGGGCATTTTTACGCCCGCCATCCCTGCCAATAAAGATAATATGATAAATGCAGGGTTGGCATTTGATTATAACAGATTGTGTGTACCATTTATAACAGAAGAATTGTTGCAGGAACTTTTTGGTATGGATTTGCCCTTTATAAAAGAAACTTTTTTTGACAGTGATTATAAATTTAGAAATGATTTTAATGACCAGCAAAAAATTGCAGAATATTTTAAGTTGTATCCATTATATGCAAAGCACGAGCAACATTTGTTTGAATTAATTGCCAATGTTATTTTGTTTAGAGATAGCGTTAACATGAATGGATATCATTTTAGAATAAATATGGCTCAAACGCATTCCTTTAAAAACCTGCCTTATGAGCAACAAATTGTATTGAAAAATTTATATACAAAATACTTTTACGAATCTCAAAATGAGTTGTGGAAAATTGAAGGGACAGCAAGATTAAAGATGATGAAAGAAGCTACAAGTATGCTTTTATGTGCCGAGGATTTAGGCATGGTGCCAGATTTTACAGAAGAAGTTTTGCACTCATTAGATATCATTTCTTTACAAGTGCAGCAAATGCCGAAACATATTAATTCTACTTTTTCAGATACAGCCACTGCCAATTACGAATCTGTTGTAATGCCTGCCACACACGATATGGAACCAATAAGATTGTGGTGGGAAAAGAACAAAGAATTGGCGCAGCTTTTTTATAACAACGTGTTACAAGAACATGGATATGCACCTTATTTTTGCGAACCATGGGTTTGTAAAAAAATAATTGAAAAACATTTACAGTCACCCGCCATGTGGAGCATATTCTTACTGCAAGATTTGCTTTCTATAAACGGAAATGTACGTAGAGCAAACCCGGCCGAAGAAAGAATTAATGACCCATCCAATGCAGACAATGTTTGGAATTACAGAATGCATATTTCTGTAGAGGATTTAATGAAGCAGGATGAATTTAATGAGGAGGTGAGAGGTATGATTAAGGGGAATGGGAGGTAATAATGGCATTCTTAATTTTTGAATATGTTTAGTTGTATATTTCGATACAATTTTACACTTATGCAGAAATTAATTTAAACATGAAATTTGAAAATAATTTTTGGGTAGGACTTTTATTTTTAATTGTTGGAATCCTCACTTTGATTAACGGAGTTGCATTTTCCATGTATTGGACCTCTAGCGGTCCTAAGATGATCTTCCCTGGAATTTTTTTAATAATAGGAATTATTATTATTAGAAATGCGATAATCAAGAATTAGGCGGTCTCAAAAAAGCAATTCCCTTCGATAAAAGATGAATAAAGATAATCTGCCGAAGGGCTGGCGGATGGGCAGTAGTAGCTGCCGCAAAACAAACAATAAATTATTATAAACTTTGTGGCGGCACTACTACAGACAGCCGCTGCAAATGTTAAATAAGTCCCAATCATTCAAAGCCCCAAATTTTTTTCATTACAATAATTTCATTCCATAATGCCCGGCCAGTACAAATACAATACAGCGTGCAATAACACCTACACAACACCATAAAACCAATTTTGGTAATGGTGCGTTAAGTCCTACGCCTACTGCAATACTTACAGGTGCACCAACGGTAAAGGTGCCAAAAAAACCTAGGCCAATAATGCCAAATTTATTCCAAATGCGGTGGGCAAGAGTATCAGTCTTTACTTCTTTTATTTTCGGTTTTCTATATTTGGCTATAAAGTTTTTTATTTTATCTCCTAAAAACGCCGCTACAAAAACACCTGTAAGTCCGCCGGCAACACTAGCAAAAAAAATAACCCATGTAGATAAACCCATGGCAAAGCCCGCAGGAATAGCAGCATATATTTCGAAAGTTGCAAGCCCTGCAACGGTAAGGATTTTTAATATCATTAAAACAATATTTTAAAAAAAAGAATGGTTACTTACAAATGTAAAGTAGTAAAACCAAAATTGACTTTAATTAGAGAAAATCGATTTGCAAAAAAAGTAAGTGTGAATAGATTAAGTACTTATAGGAATTATGTATAGCTCAATACTTTTGGATACATTTTTGATTTTTATTAAACTGTTTGATTAGAACTTTTGTTATTGAAACATAGTAAAAATTTGTACAAATTTGATAAGGTTTTTTGTTTTTGGGAATAAATACGCTTATCCCCGTTTAACAAAACATTATTACCTTTTACCATTTCAAATAATCTTGTAACTTCATTTTTACGTTAATTTTACGACATGCAAAAAATTGCAGTATTTATGATGAGTAAAAAATTTATCCCGGTAATGCTCGTACTTATGGGCGCAGGGTTGTTTGTTGGTTTAAAATCAATGGGTATATCTGAAAGGAATGGTGATGAAGAAAATCCTAAACTTCGATATGCAAAAATTCTTCGAAATGTAGGTATACTATTAGAAGAAGGACATTTTAGCCCAAAGAAAATTGATGATGAATTTAGCAAGGCAGTACTTAAAAGGTTTCAAGAAGACCTTGATGGAGAAAAGAATATTTTCTTTCAATCAGATATTGAAGAGCTAAGAAAGTACGATAACAGAATTGATGATGAAATACATGGTGCGGAATTAGAATCTTTTTATGCTGTTAATTCAGTTTATTTAAAAAGACAAAATGAAGTCTCGCAACTTTACACAAAAATTTTATCTAAGCCTTTTG
>JANPIF010000275.1:0-6208 GCA_031424845.1 Ferruginibacter sp. | reverse complement strand
TTTGAGGCAATGACATTTTCTACATATCTATCTTGCGTTATAGAAACAAAAACAGCTTTTTCTTTTTCTCCTCCAATAGTTTTTGCTTCAGCATTTTTATTTTCATCTTCCTCAGAAAAACTGTTTCTACTAACAACATTTAATTTATCATTTAAAGAAAGTTTATTTTTCACCTCAATTGCAGATGTCGCAACTAGATCATTTTTATTACTTGCTATTATACTTGAGCGATTATTTTCAACATCTACATTTGTTTGAAAACCTACTAACTCATTTTGTGTTTGTGTTGGCAGCAATTCCCAATCTTTATATGTATTGTTGGAACCTACTGAAGTTGTTGAGTTATCTTGCTTTTTAACTTTAGCATATTTATTAGTAGTAGGTTGTAGTAATGTAATATTCTTATCAGATTTATTATTCTTTAAATTAACAGCAAAATTTTCTGAAGCATTTTTTCGAGCAGTTTTGCTCAAGGAATTATTGTTTTCTATTCCAATATATAAAACAGCAGTAAGTATCAATAAACAAACTGCCATAGAGGGCCATCTTTTACTAGGGTGCATATTATTGTATATGCTGTACCAAACCTTTCTAGAAGGAACCATCCGAAAATCATCGGCGTTTTCTTTTAGAAAAAGTTCAAAATCGTCCCTGTAATTTTTATCTTCCATTGTTCACTCAGGCATTGTAACGTTAGTCTTAATCGGTGTTATTTTAAGGTATTGGTTTTACCGTAATTGTTTTTGTATTGCGATTTATCGATAATATGTTTTTTCACTAAAATTTCCTCCAGCATTGCTTTAGCCCTGGTATATTGGCTGCGGCTCGTGCTTTCTTCAATATCAAGCATATTCCCTATTTCTTTGTGAGAATAACCTTCTATTGCATAAAGATTTAAAACTGTTTTATAACCCAAGGGCAGCATACGAATACATTCTACCACTTGTTTTGCCTGCATAATACTTGGCACCATATCTTCATTTGTATGAAAAGCATGGGCATGTATAAGATCTACCGTTTCAGAAAACTTTTTGTTTTTCTTCAACACATTAATGCATGTATGCACAATTATTCTTCGTATCCACCCTTCCAATGCACCTTCGTTTCTGTACTGGTGTAATTGGGTAAATATTTTGATAAATCCTTCCTGCAACATATCTTCTGCATCTTCTCTGCTTTTTGCAAAGCGGTAACATACAGCAAGCATGCGGGGACTGTAACGGTCGTACAAAGCCTCCTGCGCAGCAGCATTGTTTTTGATAGTTCCGGCAAGCATTTGCTCTTCGGTCATAGATTAATAGTTTTACCGTATAAATATAGACAAATTTTGTTGTAAAAGTGCTGCGTAGATATAGGAAACCTAATTTATTAAATAATTACATTTTCTTTACAAATTTTTGAGAAATTCTCAAATCAACACCTCTCCCTTCATCAACCCAGGTATCTCCAGCCCCATCATTTTTAAAATAGTGGGCGCCACATCTCCCAATTTACCATGCTTAACCTCACCTCTCCAATTATTATCTATCACAAAAAATGGTACAAGGTTTAAAGTATGAGCAGTATTGGGTGTACCGTCTTCATTTATTTCATAATCTGCATTACCATGGTCTGCCAATAAAAAAACAGCATAGTCACTTTCCAAAGCTTTGGTTACAACTTTTTGCACGCAACTATCAACAGTTTCTACTGCTTTTATTACAGCTTCCCACACTCCTGTATGCCCCACCATATCTGCATTGGCAAAGTTGAGGCAAATAAAATCAGGACAAGTATTTTCAATGGCAACCACTACTGCATCTGTAACTTCGTAAGCACTCATTTCGGGCTGCAAATCGTACGTTGCTACTTTTGGTGATGGCACCATTATCCTTTTTTCTCCTTCAAAAACCATTTCTCTTCCACCACTGAAAAAGAAACTTACATGCGGGTATTTTTCTGTTTCTGCTATGCGCAATTGCGTTTTGCCTGCGGCCGATATTACCTGCCCAATAGTATCATCTAAATTATCTTTATCATACATCACAAAAACATCTTTATAAGTGTCGTCGTAATTTGTAAAGGTTGTGTAATGCAATTTCAGTGGGTGCATATCTTCCAATGGCATATCCATTTGTGTAAGTACTTCTGTGATTTCTCTGCACCTGTCAGTTCTAAAATTGAAACATACAACAGCATCACCTTCTTTAATTTTTGTATTGCCGGCTGTAGCATTAACTAGCGGCATAATAAATTCATCGGTAACATCTTTTTGGTAAGATGCATTAATAGCTTCAAATAAATCATTGGTTATTTCTCCCTTAGCATAAACAAGCGCATTGTAAGCAATTTTCACTCTTTCCCATCTTTTATCTCTATCCATGGCATAATACCTTCCGGTAACGGTAGCTATTTTACCCGTTGTACTATTTAAATGTTCCTGTAATTCTTTTAAAAAATCGTATCCGCTTTTTGGGTCAGTATCTCTTCCATCAGTAAATGCATGGATAAGTACATTTGTAAAGTTTTGTGCAGCACACAAGCTGGTAATTGCTTTTATGTGGTTAATATGTGAGTGTACACCTCCATTACTTACAAGCCCCAGTAAATGAAGTGGTACATTATTATTTTTGGCATATGCAATGCTGTTTAAAAGTTGCTGATTTGTTTCAAAACTTTTATGTCGAATTGCTACATTTATTCTTTGAAGGTCTTGATAAACGATTCTACCTGCGCCTAAGTTTAAATGCCCCACTTCACTGTTGCCCATTTGTTCATCGGGGAGACCAACTGCTTCGCCGCACGTAACTAGGGTACTGTTTGGATATTGATTGTATAAAGAACTAACAAAAGGTGTTTTGGCATGTTGAATAGCATCGCTACCTTTTATTTTACCCAAACCCCAGCCATCCATAATAATTAAAATACTTTTTTTATTTTGCATAATACAAAGCTACTTATTTGCGTTTTATTGTTAAATAATCAAATTGATATGTTATAATGCTGCCAAAGCTAATATTTTGATTTATATGTTATTAATGTGGCATACTTTTAGCAAATAGCGTGTAACGCAAAAAAAACAAAAATGAAAAGAATATTTACACTTTTAATAGCAGTCGCTGCACTTAGTTCATTTACCCAAATTGGAGGATTAAGTGATGTGATTAATGGTATAAAAACCGGAAATGCTGCGGCAGTAGCAAAGTATTTTGATAACACTGTAGAAATTACTTTACCAACTAAAAGCGCTAACTACAGCAAAAGCCAGGGAGAAGCAGTTTTAAGAGATTTTTTTGCAAATAATACTGTAAAATCATTTACAGTCATACATCAGGGGGAAAGTGGTGGCGCTCAGTTTTGTATTGGAACACTTAATACAAGTAATGGTAGTTTTCGTACAACTGTAAACCTTAAGCAGAAAGGAGATAAGAAAACTCTTCAGGAAATTAAGTTTGAAAAATAATTGGAATAATAAAAATTATATTAAAACTCTCGCTAGCGAGAGTTTTTTTTGTCTCCTAATGTTAGATTTAAAATCTGCAGTATAATATTTTTTAACAATATTTCCTCTTTACCTAGGCAATTATATATGGTAAAAATCGTTTTGTAACTTTACCATTATGAACACTGAAAACCAATTACACGAACTTATAAAAAATGCTTTAGCTGAAGATATTGGTGATGGAGACCACTCTACACTTTCATCTATTAATGCAACGGCGGAAGGAAAAGCTATACTTAAAATAAAGCAGGATGGCGTACTTGCAGGAATGGAAATAGCAGAAAAAATATTTCGTTTTGTACAACCAGATATTGTATTTACTCCTATTAAAAAAGATGGCGATGAAATGAAATATGGTGAGACAGCTTTTGAAGTATCAGCAAAAGTGCACACCATACTAACCTGCGAAAGATTAGTGTTAAATACAATGCAACGTATGAGTGGTATAGCTACCCTTACAAGAAAATACGTACATAAATTAGAAGGTTACAATACCAAATTGTTAGACACCAGAAAAACCACTCCTAATTTTAGGTTACTGGAAAAAGAAGCGGTTAAAATTGGTGGTGGAGTTAACCATCGCTTTGGTTTGTACGATATGATTATGTTAAAGGATAATCATATTGATTATAGCGGGGGAATAGAAAAAGCCATAAATAATGCCTACGATTATGTACAAAAAAACAATTTGAATTTACACATTGAAGTAGAAACGAGAAGCTTGGAAGATGTAGAAAAAGTAATGAAAACGGGCAAGGTAAATCGTATAATGCTGGATAATTTTACACCCGAAAAAATTGTAGAAGCCCTAAAAATTATAAATGGTAAATATGAAACAGAGGCTAGTGGGGGTATTAATTATGACAACATTGTAAGCTATGCTACCACGGGTGTGGATTACATAAGTAGTGGTGCGGTAATACACCAGGCTGTTAGTTTAGATTTGAGTTTGAAGGCGATTATTTCAAAATAAAATATTTAATATTTGTTACGTGTTGCGGGTTAATGGTTACGAGTTTATTAAACTCAAGCATTCAACTAAAATAAATTACTTTTCAATTTAGTAGTTATGAGTTAGCTAACTCTAAACCCGCCACTCCTAACCCGAAACTTTTCACCATGTCAAAAAAAATAAATTCTCTTTCTGGTCTTGTTTATTCAACTGATCCTAATTTTAAAATAGAGGAAGAAATACAAGAAGAAGAACAAACACTTCTTCCTGCGGAGCAGAAAATAAAAATAAGAGTAGATAAAAAACACCGTGGGGGTAAAACGGTTACATTAGTAGAAAATTTTATTGGCACAAATGCTGATAAAGAAGATATAGGTAAAAAATTAAAAACTGCATGTGGTACGGGTGGCTCAGTAAAAGATGGAGAGATTTTAGTGCAGGGAGATAACAGGGATAAAGTTTTACAATGGCTGTTGAAAAATGGTTTTAAAAACTCAAAAAAAATTTAACATGGTAAGCAAAATATCCGAAGGTGTAAATGTGAGCGTAGAAACTTTTTATCAGGCAGAGTTTAGCAACCCTGCTAACAGTGAGTTTATGTTTGCATACCGTGTAACTATTGAAAACACTAATAGTTATCCTGTAAAACTATTGTACAGACACTGGTTTATTTTTGATAGCAATGGTACAACAAGAGAAGTGGAGGGAGAAGGTGTAATAGGAATACAACCAGTTATTAATTCAGGAAATTCTTACCAATATATAAGTGGCTGTAATTTAAACTCCGAAGTAGGCAAAATGCATGGCAACTATCTTTTCGAAAATCTGCACAATAAAAAACAATTTAAAGCTCTCATCCCTTCTTTTGAAATGTTTGCTCCTTTTAAATTAAATTGAAAAATAAATAGTTATTATTGTATTTTTACCTAAATACTAACATGCGTTAGGTTAATCTTAACAAGTAGTAAGGTTATCTTTACGTTTATAATATCAAGTACTAAATTGAAATTATTACATCACTATGGCAAAAATTGTATTTAACAACAAAGACAATGCGTTTTTTCAAAGCTTAAAAACGAGTGTAGATAAATACTTCACAGATAATAACATAAAAAAAACAGGCGACTGGAGATTGTTTATTAAAACCTTTATTCTTATTGGGGGAGCTACAGGTATTTATCTGTTAATGCTTCTAGGAAATTTACCTGCTATTTATAATGTTCTTTTGTGTATTCCATTAGGTTATTTGATGGCCTGTATAGGTTTTGCTGTAATGCACGATGCTAACCATGGTAGCTACAGTACAAATACAAAGTTGAATGATTTTGTAGGTTTATCTGCAAATTTACTGGGTGCAAGCTCTTACTTCTGGAAACAGAAACATAACATTATACACCATACTTACACCAATGTAGATGGTATAGATGATGACATTGCAAAAAGCCCCATTATACGCCAGTGCGAAACACAAAAATGGATGCCTGCTCATAAAATTCAGCATTTGTATTTAACCCCAATTTATTCTCTTTCTACTTTGTTTTGGATATTTAATATGGACTTTCAAAAGTATTTCAAAAGAAAAATTTATACTACAGATGCCTGGGAAATGAGCTTAAAAAATCATATTATTTTTTGGGTTACAAAAATCTATTACGTTGGTGTTTTTATGGTGCTACCAATTGCAATATTTGGCTTTTGGAACTGGCTTGGTGGATATTTGTTAACAAACGCCGCACTAGGTCTTACACTCTCTTTTGTTTTTCAACTGGCGCATG
>JANPIF010000274.1:0-5394 GCA_031424845.1 Ferruginibacter sp. | reverse complement strand
TACAAAAGATTTACCACCCGATGTATCTGTGATTTGTACTTTTTTACCTTTCATAGTAAGTGTAAGGTTTGCGCCTGCTACTGTGGTTACAGTTGTTGTACCACCACCTGCTTTTATTTTTGCAACTAAATCTGCAGCACTAAATTTCCCTGCTACTACATGGTAAGTAAGAACAGTTTGTAGCATCTTTATATTTTCTGCTTTTAGCAAAGTTTCTACCGTACCCTTAGGCAATTTATCAAATGCTTTATTGGTTGGTGCAAATACCGTAAATGGACCTGCACTTTGTAAAGTTTCAACTAATCCTGCGGCTTTTACGGCAGCTACCAATGTAGTATGGTCTTTACTGTTAACGGCATTTTCTACAATGTTTTTAGTTGGATACATTGCTGCACCACCCACCATTACTGTGTTTTGTGAATTTTTCATTTGAGCAGTAGCAGTAGTACTTATTATAGCTATAGAAGCCAACATAAATAAATTTTTAATTTTTTTCATACAATTTTTTTTAAACTTTTTAATGATTTTGTGTAGCATCATCTACGCAAACACAAGAATGTTGGTTTTAATGATTTTATAGATTTACTAAAAACAACAGCATTGGTTTTTAAAAAATAAATAATTTCTTTTACAATTATGCAAATCACAAAAAGGATAATCTTTTTAAAACAGTATGGCTATCATTAATAATCAAAATGATTTTTATGCAAAAAAAAAACCAGCTTTTAAAGCTGGTTTAATTAATTAATAATCGGTTTCAGTAGTTGGTTTCGGTTTGGGTTTTACAACATTCTTTTTATCATCTATGATTACTGGTGAAACAGGTTTTTTCTCTTCTTTTTTCTCTTCTTTTTTTGGAGCTGTGCCTTTGTTTGAATCTGGTTCTATTTCTACCGGTATATCATTCATATCTTCTTCTAAAAAATCTCCGGCATCGCCATTACCTGTTTCAATAGTTAAGCTGTCACCTCTACGAAGAATAGTTTGAAAATTTGCATCTGCAAAAACGGGATCGTTTTTTAATTCAGCAGGTGCGGTAAATTCTTTTTGCGAAGTATAATCAGTAAACTTTTTATCTGCATATACCTTACTCATAAAGATACCCCACTCTGGCGCTGCTACTTCACCACCACCAGCACTGCTGTAAATAGGAATAAAAGGATCTTCGCAACCTACCCATGTACCTGCTAATAAAGTAGGAGTGTAGCCAATAAACCAACCATCTGTATTGCCATTGGTGGTTCCTGTTTTACCAGCTTTTTCTGTAGGAATATTATAGCTATTTAACCTGCGTGCAGTTCCTGCTTTTATTACACCTTCCATCATTTTAACCATGGTAAAATTATCAGCTTCACCAATTATCTGTTTGCTTTGCGCAATAGGGAATTCGTGCAAAAGATTACCGTTTTTATCTTCAATTCTAGTTACAAAAACAGGTTCTGTATTATACCCTTTATTTGGGAACATTGTATAAGACTGTAACATTTGTAACATGGGTATCTCTGCCGACCCCAATGCTATAGAATAGTAAGGAGGAATTTTTACTTTTATACCACATAGCTGTGCAAACTCTACCAACCTTTTTACACCTACAACAGAAATTAAACGCCAAGCACACATGTTTTTAGATTGTGCAATACAATAAGCACAGGTGCCACCACCACCAGTAATATTTTTGCCGCCAAGTGTAAGAGAACCGCCAGCTATAGGCGTTTCTGGTGTATAGCCTGCATCGGTTACTGCAAGCGTATATAATAAAGGTTTAAAGGTAGAACCAACTTGTCTGCTTGCTGTAACATGATCATATTTAAACCATCTAAAATCAATTCCCCCTACCCAAGCCTTTACTTCTCCACTTCTTGGATCCATTGCTACAAAAGAGTTCTGCATTATCTGCTTATGGTATTTTATTGAATCTATAGGAGTCATCACAGTATCCATCTCATGCTTTTCATTTCCTTTCCAAGAAAATATTTTCATTCGAACAGGCACATCAAAAGTTTTTCTGATGGTAATTGAATCCAAACCATCTTCTTTCATATTTTTCCAGCGCTCGGTATATTTAATAGCTGCTTCCACTATATTTTCATGCCCCTTCCATAGTTTAGAGCCACGCTGTTTCAACGTCCAGTTTAGTTTACTTTGTTGAGTCGGCATATGAGTTTGCATGGCCTCCTCTGCATACTTTTGCATGCGGCTATCAATGGTAGTATATACTTTTAAACCATCTCTGTATAAATCATATGCTTCACCGGTTTTAGGGTTTTTATTATTGTTGCACCAGTCCTTCATTAATTCTATTAGCGCTCTTCTAAAGTAGGGTGCAGTTCCTACATTTTCGTCTATTTGTTTGTAATTGGTAATAAGGGGTTTCGCTTTTAACCTCGTGGCTTCAGCCTCGGTTAAATAATGATCTTTTGCTACTACCATTTGTCCAATCACAATATTTCTTCTGTTAATGGATGCTTGCGGATGTCGTATTGGTTCGTAAATAAAACCTTTCAACATGCCTATTAAAACAGCTGCTTCTTCAATTTTTAAATTTATTGGTTCCTTTTGAAAATAAGTACGGCTTGCATTTCTAATACCATAAACATTACCCCATGGAGCTCTATTCAAATAAAGGGTCAGTATTTCTTCCTTGGTAAAATTTCTTTCCAGCTTTACTGCAATGATCCACTCTTTTATTTTTTGAGTACCTCTTACAAGTATGTTTCCACGCCCCTGGCCCAATATCATTTTAGCTAACTGTTGTGTAATAGTACTTCCACCTCCTTGTGCTCCCAATGAAAACACCGCTCTACCCAATGCTTGCGCATCTATACCGGAGTGGTCAAAAAAACGTTCATCTTCTGTTGCTATTAAAGCATTAAATACATTGGGAGAAATTTGATCATACCGTACTTCACTTCTGTTTTCTGAATAATATTTACCCATTAAAATGCCATCAGAACTTATAATTTCACTTGCAAGATCAGCCTCTGGATTTTCCAATTCCTGCAACGAAGGCATTTTACCAAACACACCAAAGTTTGCCAAAATAAGCATTAATAGAACTGCTGCAAAGCCCAACAAAAAAACACGCCAAAGTATTTTTACAGAACGTTTCATATAGAGGATAAAAAATTATTAAAAGGGTTGTTATTAAAAGAATAAACTAAAACCTGTTGCCAAAGTTTGCATTAATCAATTGCTTGTAAGATGTAATGTCTTTATTTGTTTTAAGCAATAATAAGTTTTCTTCTGAAATGATAATGAAAGAATATTTGGCTGGTTGCAACCATGATACTTCTGAAGAAGCAGATTTTTTAATTTTGTCGAAATACTTTAAAGCCTCAGTTGCATTTTCAAAAGATTTAAACAACAATAAAGATTTTGTAGCATCAATTGTATCTTTTGTAATTGATACATTAATGGTGGCCATACTTCCTTTGTTAAATCTTGTAAAAGCATTCTTTGCCTCATTCACATAAACTCCATCAACTTTATCTAATACCATTGCTACATAGTGCGGACTTTCAGGTTTTAATGTGAATGATTTATTCACATATACTTCTGGTATTTTAATGCTGTCCGTCATCACTCTTTTTGTAATAACAGGTGCAGTAGTTTTAATTTCGGCAGGTTTGGTTACAGGTGCATTTACAACAATAGGGGCTTTATCATCAACTATTACCATTTGATCTTCTTCTGCTCTTGTAACCTGCAAATCAGTTAAATATTTTTCTATTTCTGCTCTTCTTTTCAACACATCAATCATGGTGGTAGCCTTGTCTTTTAAAGGAGATGCAGGGTATAAAGTTTGTATGTTTTTTAAAGCAACAATGGCAGTACTATCTTGTCTTTCTTTTATGTAATAAACAGATTCGATGTATAGTAATTGCGGGGACCAATAATTATTTCCGTAAGTACTATCAGCTTTTTTCTTGGCTTCTATTGCTTCTACAAAGTTACCTTCTACAAACATGTTATAAACCCCTTCATATCTTGCTGTAACCTCAGGGTTTTTCTGCCCTGGTTTCAATAGAGAAGGATTATTAATAATTTTAGCAGCATTGCTTCCTGCATAATTTGTTTTTACTAAATTACTATAAAGCGCTGCCTTTGATGTATTGCCAAATTTGCCGTAGCAATATGCCAGACCAACATACACATCTGGTATTTTTATATCTGCCGGAAATCTTCTTGCAAAATCTTCATACATCACAATAGCCTGTTCATAATCCTGCAATTCATTCTGAAAAATTTGTGCAGCTTCATAAAGATTTTTGGCAATATTAATATTACTACTGTCTATTTTTTCTTTTGATAAAGGAATATTAGCCATTAAACCATCAAAGGAATAGTCAACCTCTTTATTTATAGCATTAGGATCACTATTTAATTGGCCGGGTATTTTTCCATCAGGGCTTTGACTTGCATCCGGGTTCTTACCATCTACCACAGCTTCTACCGCAGTTTTTCTACGCCAGTTATCTACATTACTTCGTTTGCCCCATTTACTTTTAAATTCATTATATCCTTTCGATTTTAAATTGGCACTATAAAAATACCATTCCCCGGTATTTGCAGCAGCTGACTTAAATAAATCAACGGGAGCTTTGGTTTTATCTGCAAATGTGATCAATGTATTTCCTGCAAAATCTTCTTCTTCTTTTAATCCATTTTCTTTTCGGTATTTCTTAACCATTTTCTTAATAAGCGCATCTCTTTCTGCCGCTGGCATAGCTGCTAATAACTGTAAACTATCTTCTGTTTCTATAATTATTATTTTGGGCACCAACCTACCTAAAACTTCTTTTCGTTCTTCGATAATGGCGGAATCAAATTCATTATCATTGCCTACAATATTTAGGCTATCATAAAAAGATTGTGCATCCTTATATCTTTTTTGAGTGTATGCAATGTTTGCCAATTGTAAAAAAGATTTATCTCTGTAGCCAGATGATGTGGTATTATAAGAAATACTTTTATTATAAAAAGTAATTCCATTTGTAGTATCAGGCTTTTGTAAACTTAGTTGAGCTGTTGAATAATAAATGATATCTCTATATGCTTCATATTTATCTTTTTTAGCCATTTTTAAGAGATTAGAAATACTATTATCCAGCTCTTTAAAGTTACCGCTGTTCCTTAGCATTTTGGCTTCGTTTAAACGGGCATAAATATCCATTACAGGGTCCGTAGTGTGTTTTGCAGCTTTAATATAATATTGAGATGCATCATCAAAACTACCAGTACGCTCATACAACTGTGCAAGTAAATATTCCCACCTGCTTTTATCATCTTTGGTATCAGCATTGCTCAGCGCTTTTTCCAGATGCACCGCGGAGCTATCAAAATTATTTTGAGCATAAAACCAATAAGCCATTACTTCTTCCAAATCATTTTTTA
>JANPIF010000273.1:0-12714 GCA_031424845.1 Ferruginibacter sp. | reverse complement strand
GTACGCCATCTACCACATACATGGGAGAATTATCTTGTGTAATTGAACCACCACCTCTAACTCTAATTAATAGATCTGCACCTGGCGAACCTTCAGTAGCTATAACTTGTACACCAGCCAATCTGCCTTGCAATGCTTCTGCAGCAGAAGAAAGTGGAATATCTTTTAATTGCTTTGCTCCAACAGAAGAAACGGTACCGGTTAAATCTTTTCGCTTAACTGTTGCGTAGCCTACTACCACTACATCTTCTTGTGTAACTGCTTCTCTTGTCAATTCTATGGTTCCTGCATTTGTACTAGTTACAGAAATTATTTTAGAACCAAAACCAATTGTTGATATCACAAGGTTTACTGCACCTGCTTCAGAAACTACGATCGAAAAATTTCCTTCTTTGTCTGTTTGAGTTCCTTTTTTGGCCTTGGTAGAAATGATGCTGGCGCCAGATAATGCTGCACCGGTCTCATCAATAACTTTTCCGGTAATCGTTCTGTTTTGTGCCAACAAACTTAAGGGCACAATAAAAATGAATGTGAGTAGAAGTAAGAATTTATTCATATAGTTGTGTTTGGGTTTTATTATTAAACCAACTTATTTAATCCTTCACTAAAAAGATAAATAACGCTGAGCAATCGTTTCTCAATGTTATAACTTTTAAATAGGTAAATTGATTGTTGAGCATACTATTTCTACGCAAACGTTCCCGATAACGATATCAAATTATTTTTTATGATAAAAATGTTTTAACTTCTAAAAAAAACGGTTAATTACACTTACCAAAAAACTATTATGAAGTTTGAACCAGTTACCATAAAAGATATTGGCAAGGCATTGGGACTTTCTACATCTACCGTCAGCAGAGCATTAAGAGGCAGCTACGAAATAAGTTCAGAAACAAAAAGGCTTGTATTGGAGTATGCTGAAAAAATTAATTATCGCCCCAATCCTATTGCTCTTAGTTTAAAAGAAAGACGCAACCATTCAATAGGAATTGTAGTGTGCGAAATTGCCAACAATTTTTTCTCGCAGGCAATTAATGGAATAGAATCTATTGCATACAATAGAGGCTATCATGTTATCATGTCTCAAAGCCATGAGTCATATGAAAGAGAAACGGTTATTGTAGATCACTTAGCATCGAGATCTGTAGATGGATTATTGGTTTCTGTGTCCAGCGAAACACAGGATTATACGCACTTTAAAAATTTATACGACAAAGGTTTGCCTATCGTATTTTTCGATAGAGTGGCAAATGAGATAATAACACATAAAGTAATTGCAGATAATTTTAAAGGTGCTTTTGATGCTACAGAACATTTAATAGAAAATGGATTTAAAAGAATTGCACATATTACCAGTGCTCCTTACTTATCTATTTCGGAAGAAAGACTTGGAGGTTACAAAGCAGCATTAGAAAAACATGATATTGAATTTGATGATAAATTGGTGCATTACTGCTACCATGGTGGAATGATTTATGATGAAATTGAAAATGCCCTTACAAAACTTTTTAAATTAAAATTAAAGCCGGATGCATTGTTTACAGGAGGAGATCGTGTAACTACCACTTGCATGCAAGCACTTAAAAAACTAAATAAAAAAATTCCGGAAGATATTGCCGTCATTGGTTTTACCAATACCAATGTAGGAGAACTTATTAGCCCTTCGCTGTCTGTTGTAAGGCAACCAGCTTTTGAAATTGGTCAGGTTGCAACTGAACTTTTAATAAGCATGATTGAAAGTAAAAGGCCAGTTACTGACTTTGAAACAAAAACGTTGCAAACAGAATTAATTGTGAGAGATTCATCTTCAAGAAATATGACTGAGAAATGATGACCTAAAAATTATGGAAATATTTAAAAGCATATAAAAAATAAATTAAATGTTTCCTTATGAGAACAAATAAAAAAGCTATTTATTGTCTTTTTGCTAAAAGGCAATTCATTTTGTTATAGCTCAAACTAATTCTCTGTACATAATCTTATGAACTCATCAAATTTGCTATTAAACACAAAACCCACGACTAGCGTGGGTTTTACATTTTAAAAGCGGGCTGGACGGGACTCGAACCCGTCCCTACACGAGTGTAGGGATGACAGTGCAGCATTTTAACCTTTCAAAAAAACGGATAGTATATTTTTTTCAGAGTTAATTATTGAATTCAATCTTGTATGGTCGAATTTTTTTAATTTCCTTTCAAGAATTAATGCTTCTCGTTTGGTATCAAATAAGAATAGGCAAACCATTGCCCAAGGCATTTTTTTTGAAGTATAATTCATCTCGCCAGCATTATGCTGTGCCAATCTTTGTAAAGGATTTTCTGTAAACCCTTTATAATAAGTATTGTCTATTTTACTTTGCAATATGTAAACGTAGTATGCCATAAATGCAAAAGTCCCAGTATTAATACTGAGACTTTTTGCGGGCTGGACGGGACTCGAACCCGCGACCTCTGCCGTGACAGGGCAGCATTCTAACCAACTGAACTACCAACCCGTTTCTTTCTCTAAAAAAGTAAATCAATTCTAATAATTGCTTTCCTTTTTTTCGGGAGTGCAAATATAGGAAAAAATAGTTTTTGAAAACAAAACTTTTCAAAAAAAAAAGTAACTCCTATTTTTACAAATTATATTACACTCTCAATCATACTTTAAAGGTAAATATATATTATGCCACAATTAAAGAATAGGCAATTTCTCGAATTTGAAAAGCCACTCAAAGAATTATATGATCAGAAAGAGCAACTTAGCATAACGCAAGAAAAATCTAACACAGATATGAGCAGTGCAATTGCACTACTTGAAGAAAAAATCATTGAGACTAAAAAAGGTATAACAGAGAACTTAACACCATGGCAGCGGGTACAAATGAGCCGTCATCCTGATAGACCGTATACATTAAAATATATAGAAAAAATGTGTACTTCGTTTGTAGAACTGCATGGAGATAGAAATGTAAAGGATGATAAAGCAATGGTCGGCGGTTTTGCTCAGTTAAATGGTGAAACGGTTATGATTATTGGTCAGCAAAAAGGCACTAATACAAAAACCCGCCAATACAGTAATTTTGGAATGGCAAACCCTGAAGGCTACAGAAAAGCACTTCGCTTGATGAAACTCGCTGAAAAATTTAATAAGCCTGTTATTACCTTAATAGATACACCCGGCGCTTACCCAGGTTTGGAGGCAGAAGAACGGGGGCAAGGAGAAGCTATTGCCAGAAATATTTTTGAAATGATCAGCTTAAAAGTACCGGTAATCTGTGTAGTGATAGGTGAAGGCGCAAGTGGCGGTGCGTTAGGTATTGGCGTGGGAGATAAAGTTGTAATGATGGAAAATACCTGGTACACAGTTATATCTCCCGAAAGTTGTAGCAGTATTTTATGGCGCAGCTGGGATAAAAAAGAAACAGCTGCAGAGCAATTAAAACTTACAGGTAAAGACATGTTGGGATTTGGTTTGGTAGATGAAGTAATACCTGAGCCTTTAGGTGGTGCACACTGGGATTATGATGGTGCTGCAGACATACTTAAAAATTATTTATCCAATGCCATTAATGAATTAAAACAATTCTCGCCGCAAGAAAG
Source organism: Ferruginibacter sp. (assembly GCA_031424845.1). Taxonomy (GTDB): domain Bacteria; phylum Bacteroidota; class Bacteroidia; order Chitinophagales; family Chitinophagaceae; genus Ferruginibacter. The sequence continues at coordinate 9,130 of JANPIF010000273.1, read as the reverse complement.
AGTAGATAACAGAATAAAGAAGTTTGGGAAAATGGGTTTTTGGGAAGAATAAACAATAGGCGGTACGCAGTTTGCAACAATCTTACTTAGATAAGAATATCATCAACAAATAAAAATCGAATGCTCAAAATAGGTGTAATTGGTGCGGGCCATCTTGGAAAATTTCATTTAAATAATTGGATTGAGATTGAAGATGTAAGGATTGTAGGATTTTGTGATACGGATGATAAAAATGCAACAGCTGTTATAGAGAAATATAAAATAAAAAGATTTGCTACACCGGAAGAACTAATAGATGAATGCGATGCCGTTGATATTGTAGCACCCACTACTTTTCATTACGATCTTTGTGCACTTGCTTTACGCAAGGGCAAACATGTATTTGTAGAAAAGCCTCTTACCAATACAATGGAAGAAGCAAAATCTCTTTTAAAACTTGCTGTTGAATCAAATCTTAAATTTCAAGTTGGTCATGTAGAAAGATTTAATCCCGCATTTACTGCACTAAAAAATTATACGCTGGAGCCTATGTTTATTGAAGTTCACAGGCTCTCTCAATTTAACCCCAGGGGTACTGATGTAAGTGTAATACTGGATTTAATGATACACGATATAGACATCATTTTACATCTTATTAAAAGCAATGTAAGTTATATATCTGCTAACGGCGTTTCTGTATTAAGCGATACACCTGATATTGCCAATGTTCGTATTGAATTTGACAATGGTTGTGTGGCTAACCTCACCAGCAGCCGTATCTCCATGAAAAAAATGAGAAAGATGAGGCTTTTTCAAAAAGATGCCTATATAGGAATTGATTTTTTAGAGAAGAAAACAGAAATAATAAGTCAAAACGCAACGACCGATAAAAACGTATTTACATTTGATATAGATACAGGTAAAGGAAAAAAGACGGTTGCTATTGCAAATCCCATAGTGGAAGATGTAAATGCTATGAAAGAAGAATTAATTGCATTTAAGGACTCCATTAAAAACAATACAGAAACTGCAGGAACCGTTCTCGACGGCTTTAGGGCTATGGAGGTAGCACATCAAATTTTAGAAAAAATAAATAAAGCAGTATAATTAGTACTATAGAAAACATTGAATCAACCTCGGATACATATTAGGTGGTATATTTTAGCAGATATACTTGCAGCAATTTTTACATGGCTAGCATTTTATTACCTTCGCACACGACTTTATAATGATGCTTTTAGTGTACCCTCAGGTTTTTATTTAGGCTTATTTATGTATGTTATAGGGTGGGTTTGTCTGCATTTTTTATCGGGTACTTATACAGCACTCTATCAAAAATCGAGGGTAGTAGAACTTTTTAAAACTATTTTAATAAGCATAGTTGGTTGCTTATTTTTATTATTCTTTTTTATTTTAAAAAACCCTAAAGTAAATAACAACGATTATTATTCTGAATTTTATCTGCTGCTTTTTCCTGTAATTATAGTCAGTTCTTTAACAAGAATGATATTTCTTTATTTTACTAAAAAGCAATTAAAGCAAAAAAAAGTTTTCTTTAACTCATTGCTAATTGGTTCTGGCAAGAAGGCAGAACAATTTTCTAAAGATTTTGTAAGGGCAAATGATAGCTCAGGTTTTATTATCACAGATTTTATAAATCTTAATGGCAAAATAATAAACTTGCCAGGTAAAAATATCAATCTTTACAATTCTACTGAAAACTTAATCACCATTATTGAAAAAGAAAATATTGAAGAAATTATTATTGCAGTTGATAACAATGATAGAAAAGTAATAACTCAAATACTACAAAAATTAAGTAATAAAAATGTAAATATAAAAATAACGCCAGATACATTGGATATTTTAAGCGGGGCATTGCAAAACAGTAATGTAATGGGTGTACCCTTAATAGATGTGCATTTTGGTGAAATGCCTTTGTGGCAACAAAACATTAAAAGACTTACTGATATTTTTGTGGCATTAATAGGTAGTATTATAGTTTTACCAATTTTGTTATATGCAATAATTAGAATAAAATTATCTTCCAAAGGCCCTGTGTTTTTTTCGCAAGAAAGAATTGGTTTTAAAGGAAAACCATTTACCATGTACAAACTACGTTCTATGAGTGTAGATGCTGAAAAAGATGGGCCAATGCTTAGCAGCGACCACGATGCAAGAATAACTCCTTGGGGTAAAGTAATGCGCAAATGGAGATTAGATGAGCTACCACAACTCTGGAATATTTTAAAAGGAAACATGAGCCTCGTAGGCCCAAGACCTGAAAGGAAATTTTATATAGATCAGCTTGTTGAAATTAGTCCAGAATATAAATATCTTTTTAAAGTGCAACCTGGTCTTACCAGTTGGGGAATGATAAAATTTGGATATGCAAGCACGATAGATGAAATGCTGGAGAGAATGCAATACGATCTTATTTATGTAGAAAACATTTCGCTTTCATTAGATTTTAAAATTATGCTTCACACCATCCGTATTATACTTTCAGGTACAGGTAAATAATTCACACTTACAATCTGGCTTTTACCTTTTCTACCAATTGAGCTACATCAATTTTTTCCATGCAATTAAAATGTTCTTTTGGGCATTTTTTCAAACCATATTTACTACATGGCTGGCAAGAAAGATTCAACACCACATTTTCGTAAATCGGATTTTGCTGGTGACTCATAAAATTTGAACCGTAATATGGTTCCACATCAAGATCTGGTGATGTGCCTCCCCAAAGTGCAATTACAGGACGTTTAAGAGCACAGGCAATATATTGCATTCCAGTATCATTGCTTATTATAAGTTTTGCTTTGTTAATGATATCTGCCGATTCGCTGATATTGAATTTACCGCAGGCATTGTATATTTTTAGTTTATCTGTATTGGCAATTATTTCCCCCATTTCTATATCTTCTTTTCCGCCCAATAAAATTATTGGATGGTCAATTTTGCCGCACAATTCAATATGTTTATGAACAGGAAATCTTTTTGTGAAATAAGTAGCACCAATTACAATAACAATATAGCCCGCCAAATGCCCGGTAGGAATATCATCGGGTTTTACTTCATCATGTTTTGCTATAAAATAATCTAAGCCTCCTCCATCATCTTTTACACCCAAGGGTAAAACTGCGTCTAAGCTTCGTTGTGTAATATGCCGGTTGGGCATTACATCAATATTTAACTGCGTTAATAAAAACTTTTGATACGTCAGTTTATCAATTGTATGGGTATCTTTTTTAAGTGCATATTTTATTTTATTACTTCTAAAATTGTTATGAAGATCAACTACATGATCGTAATTTTCTTCTTTCAATTTCACAATCACTTCATCCATATTATCAACAAAATAAAAAAACTTATCAATGTATGGATTGGCTGCTGTTACAATCTTAAAATTGATTTTTGTAAGAAAATGTACTTCTGCATCAGGCAATTGCTTTTTTATACAACGAAACACGGGGCTTGCCAGTACAATATCTCCAATGGAAGAAAAACGTATGACGAGTATTTTTTTTGGCACTTTGTATATTTTAAAAACCTCCAATCAAACTAATACTTGGGGTAGTCAACAATTTTTGTTGGATGCTAATAGTAAAGCAATGATGCGAAATTATTCTTCCACAAAATTTAAATCTTTACCAAAAGTTTCTTTTGTAAAATAAGCAGCAGTTATACTAATCGCCATTACTATAATTCCTACGTATAATCCTGCAGTTGCATAACTGTTGGTATAGTGTTGTAGAGAATTGAATAAAATAAGCATAAGTGGTAATGCTCCTCTAACCATGTTGGGAATAGTAGTAGCAGCAGTCGCTCTTAAATTGGTACCAAATTGCTCAGCCGCCATGGTGACAAATATTGCCCAAAAACCTGTACTAAAACCAAGAGCACCGCAAATTAGATACATTTGAGACGCACCTCCGCTACCATCTTGCATAAAATAAAATACTATGGAAACCGCCGTAAGAAAAAAGAAAATAAACAATGCTTTTTTTCTACTCTTTAGCCAATGGCTTACCAGGCCTACCAATACATCTCCCAATGCAATACCTACATAAGCATACATGGTAGTTTTTTTGGGCAACACTTCCTCAGTTATACCAAACTTTTCAGCAAAATTATTTGAAAAGGCTACCAATATACCAATCACATACCAAGTAGGTAATCCAATTAAAATAGCAAAGACATATTTTTTTAAGCGTGCCTTATTATTAAAAAACATGAGAAAGTTTCCCTTCACTACAACTGATTCTTTAACTTTTTTGTACATACCACTTTCAAAAACAGAAATACGCAAAAGCAACAAACAAAAACCTAATCCACCGCCAATAAAATAACAAGTGCGCCAATCGAAATAAAGAGATATAAAATAAGCAGCCACCGCTCCTGTTAGCCCAATACCTGCAACTAGTGATGTACTCAACCCACGTTTTTCTTTTGACACAAGCTCACTCACCAGCGTTATACCTGCACCCAATTCGCCGGCAAGACCAAGCCCTGCTACAAAACGTACGAGCGCATATTGATTAGGCGTTTGCACAAAACCATTTATAATATTAGCAACACTATATAAAATAATGGAACCAAAAAGTACACTAAGGCGTCCTTTTTTATCGCCGAGTATCCCCCAAATAATACCACCAATGAGCAAGCCTATCATTTGAATGCTAATGATAAATTCGCCTTCAGTTTTAATCTGTGCAGCATTTAAACCTAGGTCTCTCAGGCTATCTACCCTTACAATATTAAACAATAGGAGATCGTAAATATCTACAAAATAACCAAGGGCAGCTACGAGAACTGCAATATTAAAAACAGAAGCAGAAGCAGTTTTTTGCATAAAAACCAATTATATTTTTTCTTTTGGTGCAGAAGATTTTCCAAATATTAATTTGATGATAATAGGTGCTGTAGATACCAGGATAATACCTATGACGATTACTTCTAAATGTTCTCTTAGATCAAAATCGAATTGTTTTAAAAAGAGTTCCTGCAAATAATGCCCCGCAAAAAGCATGGTAAAAACCCACGCTACACAACCCACAACGTTGTAATATGTAAACTTCTTTTTTTCCATACCTACAATGCCTGCTACTATTGGTGCAAAGGTTCTTACAATGGGTAAAAACCTTGCCATCACAATAGCACCACCACCATGTTTATCGTAAAAATCTCTTGCCTGAAATAAATATTTTTTTCTAAAGAAGAAAGTGTCTTTTCTTTCAAATAGAAACGGACCGCTTTTTCTGCCAAACCAATATCCAACAAAGTTCCCTAATATTCCAGCTATAGAAATGATGATGCCCAACACCACCAAATTGATGAATGCGCCTCCATTAAAACCCAAACCACTTTCTACAAGATCGTAACTGTAAATACCAGCTACAAACAACAAAGAATCGCCCGGTAAAAAGAAACCTGCAAACAAACCCGTTTCAGCAAAAATTACAAATACAACAAACCATATCCCACCAAAAATGATGTAAAACATGGGCGTCAATAAATCTTTCCAGGTAAATTTTTTCTTTACGGTAATGATACCGTCTTTATCAGCATCAGAAATTTTAAATGTAGAACTTGCATAATCATCGCCAACAACTACAAATGAATCTGAAACTAGATTAGGCAATGTTACTGCAGCCTTATCATCACCAATGTAATTATTACCTGCAAAAGAAACTGTGATGTTTTTTGCTTCTGCTTTATATTGATTTTTAAATTTTATGGAAATACTATCTTGGCTTTTTGCAAATAACACAAAAACTAAATATAAAAACACCATTACAATTTTTCTCATCTTCTATATTATTTATTATCTTCTTTCAAAATAATTATTTGATACTTCCCTTACTCTTAATTTCAGAATAAATTTATTTAATCGCTGTCTTTTAATTCCCCTTCCATTTTACTTACCACCGCAGTTGCAATACTATTGCCCACTACATTTGTAGCACTCCTACCCATATCCAATAGTGGATCTATACCCAATAACAAAGCCAATCCGGCTTCGGGTATATTAAATGTAGCCAACGTACCGGCAATAACCACCAACGATGCCCGTGGCACTCCCGCAATACCTTTACTTGTAAGCATTAATACCAAGAGCATACTTATTTGCGTAGCAATATCTAAATGAATACCATAACTCTGCGCAATAAATAAAGATGCAAATGTCATATACATCATGCTGCCATCTAGGTTAAATGAGTAACCAAGTGGAAGTACAAAACTTACAATTCTATCTTTACAACCAAACCGTTCCAGCTCCAGCATAGTTTTTGGAAACGCAGCTTCACTACTTGAAGTACTAAATGCAATGAGTGCCGGTTCTTTAATTCTTTTTATTAAGGTAAAAACTCTTTTGCCAATAAACGCCGCACCTGCCAGTATAAGTACAATCCACAAAAGGGCAAGCCCAAAATAAAATTCGCCAATAAATATGGAGTACGTTTTTAAAATCCCCAACCCTTGTTTTGCAATGATGGCCGCCATAGCGCCAAATACGGCAAAGGGTGCAAACTTCATTACATAACCAGTAACTTTTAAAATGATATGTGCCATGGCATCTAATGCCCTTACAACAGGCGCAGCAATATCTCCAAGTGCAGCCGCCGCTACTCCAAAGAAAAGTGCAAAAACTACAATCTGCAAAATCTCATTTTTGGCCATGGCATCTACTACACTTGCAGGAAAAACATGGTAGAAAAATTCTTTGATGCTCAATGCCGCTTTATCCACGCCAGAAGCAGCATTGGCATCTGGCAAAGGAAGGTTCATGGCAATACCGGGCTGAAAAATATTTACTAAAACCAAACCGAGCAATAAACTTACCAATGATGCACTTATAAACCATAGCAACGTCTTCCCTCCTATTCTACCAACTGCTTTAATATCTCCCAACTTGGCAACCCCAACAACCAGAGTTGTAAATACAAGGGGTGCAACAATCATCTTTATGAGCCTTAAAAATATATCTGCAAGAATAGTGAACCAGTCTAATTTTTTATCTCTGGCTTTTGTTATTTCTGATTTTTGTGTAGATAGTAATACGTTCTGTTTTACCAGGCTTTTGTATTGCGCATTACTTGTATCTACCATTCCCGCCATTTTCGCATCTATATTTTTAATAGAGTCTGTAAGCAGTCCTACATTTTTATAAGCAATAGTTCCTGTGCCATCTGCAAGAATATTTTTTTCTGCAGATTTTTTTAAAATCTCAATTTGTTTTTTCTGTGCCGCTAATTTTTGATGTACTAAGGAGTCTTTTGGGGTTTCATACATCTTCATTGCATCATGCAGATATTTTTGCTGTAACTCAGCATTTGCAATACTCTTATTTTCGTTACCTACATAATAAGTATTTAATAAAAATCCGGCAATAATTCCCAATACCAACCCAATTCCAATGTATAAAGTAAGTTTACTTCGCTTGCCGCTTTTTACCTGCATATTTTATTGTTTTATAATTTGCAATATAGTATTTAATGCTTGTTGTAAGAAAGTGTAGCTCAAAATTTTACCCTACAACAATTTATAAAGATTTATTCCTTAATTTACCCTCTTAATTTTCAACAAAACTAAAATACTGTATGAGTTTATTTGTAAAAAAACCCATGAGTGCTTTGCTGGCAGAAGCAGAAGACTCTGAAAAAGGTTTAAAGAAAACATTGAGTGCTGGCGCATTGGTAGCCTTGGGAATTGGTGCTATTATTGGTGCCGGACTTTTTGTAAGAACAGCAGCGGCAGCAGCCCAGAGTGCAGGTCCGTCTGTAACAATTGGTTTTATTGTAGCCGCTATTGGCTGTGCGCTTGCTGGTTTATGTTATGCAGAACTTTCCTCTTCTATTCCAATATCGGGTAGTGCATACACATATACTTACGCAACAATGGGTGAGTTGATGGCGTGGATTATTGGATGGGATCTTGTATTGGAATATGCTGTAGGAGCAGCAACGGTAGGTATTGCATGGAGTGAATACTTAAATAATTTATTGGTGAATGTGATGCATTGGAAGGCAATTGCTTACGAATGGTGCCACTCTCCTTTTCAACATTCGTTGCCAGATGCGAATGGTGTGGTAAGACATGGTATCGTTAATTTACCTGCATTTGGAATTGTAACATTGTTAAGTTTATTACTTATTAAAGGCACGCAAGAATCTGCATTTGTAAATGGCATAATTGTTATTGCTAAAGTAGCCATCGTAATACTAATTATTATTTTGGGCTGGGGCTTTATTAATCCTGCTAATCATGTACCATATATACCAGAACCATCAACTTACACTGACCATGCAGGTGTTACTCATGCCTTTGGAGGAATTATGGGAATACTTGGTGCAGCGGGTACTGTATTTTTTGCATTTATTGGTTTTGATGCGGTAAGTACTGCAGCGCAGGAAACGAAGAACCCGAAAGTAGCAATGCCCATTGGTATTCTTGGTTCATTAGCCCTTTGTACTGTTTTATATATATTATTTGCGCACGTACTTACTGGTTTGGGAGATGTAAATTTCTTCCGTACAGAAGGTGGTGAGGCATCTGTAGTAGCTGCAATAAATAAATTTATGCCCGGTTATGAATGGCTAGGTAAATTAGTAACTGTAGCTATTCTTGCAGGTTTCTCCTCTGTAATATTGGTAATGTTACTTGGCCAAAGCCGTGTATTTTATAGCATGAGCAAAGATGGTATGCTACCGAAAATATTTAGTGATGTACATCCAAAATATAAAACTCCTTACAAAGCAAATTTATTTATACTTGTAATTGTAGGTTTGTTTGCAGCACTTGTGCCAGGAGATATTGTGGGTGATATGACAAGTATTGGTACACTGTTCGCATTTATGTTGGTATGTGTGGCTGTAATTATATTACGCAAAACTGATCCAGATTTACCAAGAAAGTTTAAAACACCGCTTGTACCTTTTGTACCAATTTTAGGAATAATTGTTTGTGCCGCTATGATATACGGATTAGGTTGGACCAACTGGCTTCGTTTATTAGCTTGGTTGGCTATTGGATTTGTTATTTACTTTGGCTACAGTCGTTACCACAGTAAATTAAATAACGGAACTAAGAAAAAAGATTAATATCATTTTAATTTATTAGAAGCCTCGAAGTTTTTTCGAGGCTTTTT
>JANPIF010000272.1:0-4282 GCA_031424845.1 Ferruginibacter sp. | reverse complement strand
GCTGATACGGGCAAGTTCCATAATGATTACTCTCAGGTAATCTACACGCTTTGGTAATTTTAAACCGAGTAACTTTTCGCAGGTAATATGCCAACCCATATTATTAATGGGTGATGAGCAATAATTTAAACGATCTGTAAGTGGTGTAATTTGATACAACGGGCGGCGTTCAGCAATCTTTTCAAATGCTCTGTGTATATAACCTACGGTAGATGTTGCATGTAAAATGCGCTCACCATCCATTTCCAAAATATTTTGAAACACGCCATGTGTTGCAGGGTGTGTTGGACCAAGGTTAAGAGTGGTTGTTTGTTTTTCTAAACTTCCTTCGGGTAAAAGTATGTGTTCGCTCATAAATAATTTATCAAATTTTATCTTCCAAACATCTCGTCATCCTTATCAATCCTTGTCTGGTCTTCTAAAGGGAATTCTTTTCTCATAGGAAAATAATCCATTTCGTCTACATTCAAGATTCTGATAAGATTCGGATGACCAACAAAATTTACTCCGTAGAAATCGTACGTTTCTCTTTCCATAAAATTAGCAGATTCATATACACCTGTTGCTGTAAATACATCTGGCTTAGTTATGTCTGTAAACACTTTAAAACGGATACGAACATTATCAACCAAGTTGTGCAAATGGTACACCACCGCTAATTCAGCGCCCTTATTATCTGGATAATGCACTGCCTGCAAATCGGTAAGAAAACGAAACTGTAAATCTGCATCATCAAATAAAAACTGTAATACTTTTATATTGATATCTTTTTCTGCTACAAAGGTAAGCATGCCATAAGGCTGGTCCCAATGCGATAATTGTTCACCAAATTTTTCTGTAAGCTTTTGTTGTATGAGTTCGTTGGTTAAAGCCATTTTAATAGAAATATTATTTTCAATATTTATTGTATTCCGTAACTGTTCATTAAATCTTTGTCTTGGTCACTTGTTCTTCTTCTTAATCCTTCTGCATGTACCAATTCCTGTATTTTCATAAAGCCATCTAAAATTGCTTCAGGCCGTGGAGGGCAACCCGGTACATATACATCTACCGGTATAACTTGGTCAATACCCTGCATTACAGAATAGGTATCAAAAATACCACCGCTGCTTGCACAGGCTCCAACAGCTATTACCCAACGTGGCTCTGCCATTTGCAGATAAACCTGTTTTAAAATAGGTCCCATCTTTTTAGAAATAGTCCCCATCACCATTAACAGATCACACTGGCGTGGACTAAAACTCATACGTTCACTACCAAAACGAGCAATATCGTAATGGCTGGCCGCTGTAGCCATAAACTCAATGCCACAACAACTGGTTGCAAATGGTAATGGCCAAATGGAATTTTTACGAGCAAGACCAACAACTTTTTCAAAATTGGTTGCCATGAAACCTTCACCCATAAACCCTTCAGGAATACCGGCAAATTTTACTGTATTGTTATATTGTACGGGACGAGACATATTTTAAATTTGCAAATTTGGAAATGTGCAGATGTGCAAATAGTAGCACAACCTTTCATTACAAATAGCTATTTTTTATTTTTTTATAATTTAATTCTACCTTTTATTAAATGGTTCAAAGTTATTTGATTTGCAAATTTGCATATCAGCACATTTGCCCATTTTCCCTTATTCCTCCCACTTCAAAGCACCCTTCTTAAAAATATAAATAAACCCTGCAAGAAAAGAACCTACAAACATAATAACTGCTAAAAACGTATGCCAACCCATTGCAGGATCTTTTGCAAAATCTCTAAAATTTACAGCATAAGGGTAAAAGAAAATAACTTCCACATCAAACAAAACAAATAATATGGCAATAAGAAAATATTTGATTGCCATCGGCTGGCGTGCATTTCCTTGTATTTCTATTCCACTTTCAAAATTTACTAATTTATCAGAAGTTTTTCTTTTGGGACCAAATTTAGAAGAAGCAATAATCATTGTCGCTACGAAACCAATAGCAAAGATTATTTGCAATACAATAGGAAGATAATTGATGGTTCCATTTTCCGTTATCCCAAGAAAAAAAAATTGCATAGGTATTTTCATTAGTAGGTACAAAAATAAGTTAGACAAGCCAATATACCATCTTAACAACAAAATTATATAAACGAAAAAAGTTCCGGAACTAAATCCGGAACTTTTACATTATTTCTTCTTTTTAACGACTACTTTTTTTTTACTGGAGCTGGCTTTGGTTTTGTTGTAGTAGCCGGCTTTGTAGTAGCAGGTTTAGCAGGTGCTACTTTTGCGTTTGGATCATTTTTAGATACAAACTCTCTGTTTTTGATTAACTGTGCATCTGCAGGATCTAGTGCCAACGCTTTATCGGCATAACTTACGGCAGTTGCCTGATCTCTTTTAATATTATAATAATACTGCATCATAAAAGTATATGCACCACTAAGTTGATCTTTCACCTTTGAAGGATCTGCAACTTTTTCTCCAATTTCTATTGCTTTTTGGTAAGAATTAAAAGCCAACCCTGTTGTAAGCGTAGTATCAATTCCACCGTTTGCCTTTGCAATCATATAATAACCGAAAATGTCATCAGGATATTTTGCAGTGTATTTATTAAATACAGCTACAGAAGAATCAAATTTTCCTGCACGGAAATAATCGTATCCTGCATTATATAAGTCTACATTAGAATAATTTTTCTTTACAGAAAGTACTTGGTTAAACCATTTTGCAGATTCACCAAAGTTTTTCTGCGTTCTATATGCATTACCCAAAGCCTTTAAATAACTTACTCTGTTGGCTTCAATACTATCTAAAGCAACAGCTTTTTCTACGTAAGATGCTGCTTGTGCCTCATTACCGGGGAATTTCAATAAAATCATTGCATAAGATGAATAGTCACCCGCTCCAACTTTATCCGGAGTCTGCTTTTTAAAATATTCTTCGTAGCTAGCCTTTGCATTTAAAGAATCTCCCAATCTATTATAAGCGAGTGCTTTTACGCCATAAAGATTTGGATATACATTGGTACCACCAGCTGCAATACATTCATCAGATTTTGAAATTGCCTGTGCAAACTGGCCTTGTGCATATTGTATACTAGCTCTATAATAACATGCTTTTGGATCATCATCAGAAGCGGCTAACCATTTTTCTAAATACTGAGCACTTTTAGGTACATCAGTTTCGTAATAATAATTAAACTGGGTATTGTAAACGGGTGCATAATTAGCATCCTTAGTTATGGCTTCATTATATAAACTATTGTATAAAGCTTCTTGCGCAGTTCCTTGAGACTGATACAAACGACCTTTTCTATAAATAGCACGAGCATAATTAGGGTTTATTCTAAGTGCTGCATCGTAAGATTGAATGGCTTGGCCACCATCACTATTTTTTCTGTAGGCATCGCCAAGATTTGCCCACACTTCAGGATCTTTGAATCCTTTTAAAGTAGTAGCTAATTTTAGTTTATCAATTGCATAATTTGCATCACCGTTCTTAATTTCCGGGTCACTATTGGGTGCGCCTACAGCATTAAGTACATCAATTCTTTTACCGCCACTTAATGAAATAGCAGTTTCAAATCTATTACGTGCATCTGCAGTTTTGCCTTCCAATAATTCTACATTGCCCATACCTGCCAATATAAGAGGACTGTTTGGATTTGCAGATAATTTTTGTTGATAAAATGCTTTTGCACCTGCCAAATCTTCCAGACCAATCATTGCCTGGCCCAAATAATAGGCTGCTGTTTCATCATTAGAATTTGCAGTTGAAAGTTTTTGAAAAACATCTTTAGCACTTTTATACCTTTCATAATATAAAAATCGTTTTCCATCATCAACACTTTGCGCAAAAGATACGCCTGTAAAAAGTATGGTCATTACAACCAATACAATAGTTTTCATTTTTGTCATTTTCTCAGTTTAATGTTAGAACTACAATTTTAAAGAATTTGTTTCATTAAATATTCAAGATTTTAATTATTTGGGATTTTATCATTCAGATTAACATTTCTTACTTCAAACATCATTGAAGGTCCGAGATATGCTCTTCTAAAAATTAATTGTCCTCTTTCATATTTCAAAAACGATACAAAACCAGATCCTAAACCTGTGTAATTTTCTTTGATGGCATAATACAAACCACGTACCAAAGGGTACCTTCTATTTAGTATGCTTTCCTGAGTGGGCATTACATAGGGAGTATTAACACAAACCTCACATTTTATGTATGCTAATTTTACTTTGGTTAACATATTAACCTGTGCGGTATCTTCTGGGTTTCCTATTCTATTTATGCCTACAAAAC
>JANPIF010000271.1:0-3643 GCA_031424845.1 Ferruginibacter sp. | reverse complement strand
GAATTTACTGCATCAACTCTTATCCCATCTACATGAAAATATTTAAGCCAAAAATGTGCGCTGCTTAATAAAAATGATCTTACTTCTCCCCGTTTGTAATTAAAAATATAACTGTTCCAATCTTTGTGAAACCCTTTGCGCATATCAGCATACTCATAAGTGTGTGTACCATCAAACATATATAACCCATGAGCATCGTTCGGAAAATGAGAAGGCACCCAATCAAGTATTACCCCAATATTATTTTTGTGCAATTCGTTTATTAAATGCATAAATTCCTGTGGAGATCCATAACGAGATGTAACAGCAAAAAATCCGGTGCATTGGTAACCCCAACTACCATCGTAAGGATACTCTGTAACAGGCATAAACTCCACATGTGTGAAACCCATTTCTTTTACATAGGGCATCAACCTTTCTGTGATTTGATTGTAAGTATTAAAGAGGTTTGGCTGATTTTTATCCGGCCTCATCCAACTGCTTAAATGTACTTCATACACACTCCATGGAGAAGAAAGACTATTGTTTGTTTTTCTGTTCTGCATCCAATGTTCATCTGTCCAGTTATAGTAAAGTGGTTTGGTAATTGAACATGTGCCTGGTCTTAATTCATTGGCTACCGAGTAAGGATCTGCTTTAAAAGTTTCTCTACCTTCAAAGCCGGTAATTTGATATTTATACAAAATATTCTCTGGAATGTATGGGATAAAACCTTCCCAGATACCCGACTTATCAAGCCGCACAAAAAGGGGATGGAGATTTTTCTTCCAACCATTAAATTCTCCTATAACACTAACTTCTGTTGCATTTGGTGCCCACACCGCAAAATAATAACCATCCGTATTTAAGACTTGTATTGGATGGCTGCCAAATTTTTCATGGGCATAAAAATGTTTCCCCTCCGCAAAAAGACGTACATCTTCTTCCGTAAACAAAGAATAGTTCCAAACCATTTTTGTACTGTCAATAAAATTATCGTCTTCGTATGCCATTTAAAAAAAAGTTACACCGTGTATAAAGAATTTGTTTAACGTAAATTTAAGATTAGTTAGTTTGCTATCAATATTTTAAAAGACATTTTTGTAACACCGTCTCCCGCCTCTAACAAACTAACACAATGATCAAAAAACTTTTGCTCCTGGCAAGTCTGACAATTTTTTGCATTACAGTTAAAGCCCAAAAAGTTCAAGTATCTGGCTCCATTAAAGATACGGCTACTAAGGTTAATGTAAAAAATGCAGTGGTAGCATTGCTTACTCCAAAAGATTCTATTTTAAAATCGTTTACAAGGGTAAAAGATGATGGTAGTTATTTGCTAAAAAATGTTCGCCCCTGCAAATATATTATTTCAGTATCTCATCCAAATTTTGGCGATTTTGTAGATGATATAGAAATTAAACTTCCCAATGAAACACTTGCGCTTATTGCGCTCACTCCAAAAAGTAAATTACTTGAAGCAGTAATTGTAAAAAGTGGAAACCCCATAAGGCTTAAAGGTGATACTACTATTTATACAGCAGATAGCTTTAAAGTAAGTGCCAATGCTAATGTAGAAGAGTTATTAAAAAAAATGCCCGGCATACAGGTAGATAAGAATGGGCAAATAAAAGCCATGGGCCAAACAGTGGAAAAAGTATTAGTAGATGGTGAAGAATTTTTTGGGGATGATCCCGGAATGGCCGTTAAAAATTTGCGGGCAGATGCTGTAAAAGAAGTACAGGTTTTTGATAAAAAAAGTGAGCAAAGTGAATTTACCGGTATAGATGATGGTAATACTAAGAAAACGATAAACCTAAAATTAAAAGAAGATAAAAAGAAAGGGTATTTTGGAAAGATAGATTTGGCAGGGGGACTTAAGAAAGACATTGATGATAGATACAACGATAATATATTACTAAGTTCATTTAAAGGTAAAAGAAAAGTAACCGGGTTTTTATTGAATGGAAATACCGGGCAGGATGGACTTAGCTGGCAAGATGAAGAAAAATTTGGAAACAGTACTGCAGATGTAACTTTTGATGAAGAAAGTGGCAATACTTATTATTCAGGAGGAAGTAGATCTGCCGATGGAGAACCATATATAAATGCTCAAAATGGATTTATCACAAATGTGAATGGCGGTTTACAATACAGTAATAAATGGAATGATAAGCATAATATAAATTTTGCACCTAGGTATAATAGCCAACGTTATAACAATACCCAGCAAACATTTACTCAAACTCAAATTGGAGATTCAACCTTAAACGAAAACAGTAATAACGCTACCTACATCAATAGAAATAATGTAAAATTAAAAGGTATTTACGATCTTAAAATAGATTCAAATAATACTATAAAAATAACTGCGAACGCTAATTTTTACAACACACAAAGCAGCGAACGTAGAAACGCCATTACCACAGGCGGTACAGGGACATTTAAAAATGGATCAAACAGATTTTTATCTACCAATAGCGATAAAGAAGCTTATTCTGGCAACGCTGTTTTTAAACATAAATTTAAAAAAGCTAGAAGAACGCTTTCTGTAAGTGCAGATTGGAATCTCCTTGAAAGTGAAGGAAAAACATTTTTAAAATCTGACACTTTAAATAAATTTTTGGCAGCATTACCAAATCTTAATCAAATGAAAGATTATGATAGAGCAACAAGTGTCATCAGTACCAAGCTTGTATATACTGAACCTTTAAGCAAAAATTATTCTTTGGAGTTGGGGTATCAAATAAGTTTAAATAATGGGACAAATGGACAAACAACATTTGATTATACAAGTGCTTCTCAAAAATATGATGTAATAGTAGATACACTCTCCAATAGGTTTAAGCAAAATATTACACAAAATATTCCGTCAGCAAAAATTAATTACGTTTACAAAAAATTTAAAATAAATGTTGGTAGCGGTGTAAGCTTTATCAATTTCGATTTAAAAGATATTAGTTTAAATAAAACATACAGTAGAAATTTTACCAACTTTTTTCCATCTGCCCGTATGACCTATACTTACAAATCAAATCATAATGTAAGTTTTAGCTACAATGGAAGTACAAGGCAACCCACAATTGACCAGTTGCAGCCATTAAGAAACAACAACGACCAGTTTAACCAATACTTTGGCAATCCAGATTTAAAACCTTCTTTTACAAACAACTTTAGCATTAACAACAACGGCTATAATTTTATAAAAGATATATATTTCTACCAGGGATTAAATGTAAATCTGATTCAGAATTCTATAACCAACAATAGAATCATTGACAAAATAAATGGAAGAACTACCACTCAACCTATCAATACCAATGGCAACATTTCGGTTAATTATTATGGTGGTGGTGGTTTAAAAGTAAAAAAGATCAATACCCGTATTAATCTCAATGCCAATGTGGGTTACAACAAATTTGCAGATTTTATAAACAGTCAAAAAAGTTTTGCTCAAAATACCAATGCTGGTTTATCATTGTATATATCAAAAGACAAAGACAAAAAATACGATATCAGCACCAATTATAACCCAAGATATAATGTTCAAAAAACATCTCAGAATAATAATAAAATAAGTTATTTCACGCATGAGTTTGGGGTAGATGCCACCGTGTATTATAAAAAGGTTTGGTCAGTAGGTACCAACTATGATTTAAACATAAGG
>JANPIF010000270.1:0-5801 GCA_031424845.1 Ferruginibacter sp. | reverse complement strand
TCATTTGTGTTTAAATAAATGTTTTCTGCAAGGTGTATCCAAGGTTGTAAAAGAGCATCTAAAGAATCTAAATAAACTACCGTTTCTATTCCCGAAATATTTTGCGCTTCATGTATTCTTAATCTGTGCCCATCCCACTTTTCTTTCATTTCATTTGGGCGAACTACAACCAATACTTCACGATATTTAGCATCGGGATTATCAGGAAAAAAGATCATCATGGTATCTTCCTGCTCAATTCCGGTAAGCCAATACAAATCGGAGTTTTGTTTGAATTTATGTAATGCATCTCCATTTAATGGCAATTCATCATTGCTGTTGAATATTGCTATAGAATTCTTTTGCAGTTTGGCTGCAAATCGTTTTCTGTTTTGTATAAAAATATCAGGGTTAAGGGGTAAGTATTTCATGCTGTTTATTTTAATGCCACAATATAATTTTTTTTTTGCACTATAAGTTTAATTGAAAATGTAGAATGTAGATTTTACTTTTTTCTTTAAATTTATTGGCCGCTGATTAATTTTTTTGAATTACTATTTGATTCCCTATTGCATGGTTAACATTTAGCAAGAATTTTTTTAAGAATTTCAGGTTCTAATTCTGATAAATAAAAGCAATAAAAAAAAACGCCCAATAAATAGGGCGGTTTAAGTAATTATTTCATTATTTATTATTGCTTTATCACTTTTACAGCTGCGCCATTTTTAAATTTAAATATATAAATGCCGCTAGCATAAGCCGACATATTGAGTGATTGTGAAAGCTGATTTAATGTAAATGTTTGCAGTTGTTTGCCATTAATATCTGCTAGAATAACATTTGTCTTAAGTAAATCACTTCCGATAGAAATCGTAATATTATCTTTAAAAGGATCAGGATATATGTTGATTATAGATGACCGATCAGCCATTAGTTTAATGTAGATAGAATAAGATGCTTTACCATCTTTATCAATCTGCTTTATGCGGTAGAAAGCTGTACCGGTTAATAATTTTGAATCGATAAAGTTGTAATCATTTTCCCCGTCTCCTTTGGAACTTACACTTCCAATTTTTTCAAAGAGATTGCCATTGGTACTTTTTTCTATTTCATATTTTGCAACATTATCTTCTTGTACTTTCCAGTTTAATTCTGCCAGCTTTTGGGTATTCAGTTTACCATTTACACTTATCCATTTTACAGGGAGTACAATGGCTGCGTTCTCCCACATCCCTCTTCCATGCGTAGCAATTCTTATAACTCCATTCGGTGCTTTTGCAATTCCAAAAACGGCTATTCTTGGCAATC
Organism: Ferruginibacter sp.; assembly: GCA_031424845.1. GTDB lineage: Bacteria > Bacteroidota > Bacteroidia > Chitinophagales > Chitinophagaceae > Ferruginibacter. Next base: position 4,514 of record JANPIF010000270.1, on the reverse strand, counting down.
CCGTGCCGTAAGGGTTCCAACTTACGCCTTCATCGGTAGAAACATACATTCCAATATCGGTACCTGCGTACAAAATTTTATTATTTGCAGGGTCAACCAAGAATGCATTTACAGGAACGAGAGGCAAAGCAGTGCCGCCGGTTCCTACTACAGATGTCCATGTAGGAGGTGTTGCATTTAAATTAGTTGTTTTCCAAACATTAACTACATTAAACGCCGAGATGGTAACGTAAGCAGTGTTTACATTTGTTGGATCAATCACCGCTCTTGCAATAGCATTATTTGGAACTGTACCGGTAGGATCTAAATCAACCAATGTAGTTGCTCCAGTGGTAGTTCCAAAAATACCGCCATCATTTCTACCAATAATACGAACATTGTCATTTTGCGGAGAAATACCAATAGCACTAATAGCTGATGTAAATGTTTGGCTTACTGTTGTATGGCTTACACCAAGATTGGCAGAGCGATAAAGCCGATCAGCTCCATAATAAATGCTGTTAGGTGTACCTGGGCCTCTTTCCAGAGGTGCATAAAAATTAATTGTACCTGTGCAAGTAATGCCATTTGCCCCAGTGCCGTTGCAGCCTCTAAATATCCAGTTTCCCTCGGTAGCAGTAGCCGTTGTACCTACATGTGCATATCCTGTTAGAGTACTTCCGTTAAAATAAGTATGATACATATTTACCGTAGTTGTATTTAGAGCACTTTGATCAATTACTGCATAACCACCATCACCAAAATCTGCCCTGGTCCATGTTCCATCAGGTCTTCTATATTCTGTACCATTATCTTGCGTGCCGCCTATTGTAAAATTTGCATCTGTAGGGTGTACGGCTATGCCCATAAATTGTGTAGCTCTAAAGGTTGTATTATTTAAAGAAGCCCACGTTCCTGCACTATTTGTTGATTTATAAATTCCACCATCAGAACCAAAATAAATAGTTGTGGGTGATGACGGTGCTACGGCAATTACATGAGAATCGGTATGAAGATTTGCTTGGCTTGCAGTAAATGTGGAGCCACCATCCACTGATCTGATAAATGTAAAATTATTCCCTGTTCCTCCCACATATACATTATTTACATTGGAAGGATCTACCGCAATACAAATATTATAAAAACATTGTGGGTTACAAAAAGTAGAAGCATTTATCTGAGTAAATGTAACACCGCCATCAGTAGATTTTAATATTCTTCCGGCGCCTGCTGTTGTAGGGTTATTCCCAACTGCAGCATAAAAAGTTGCATTAGCATCTCCGGCAGGGTGTATAACAGCAAATTCAGCGGTTAAATTACTTGTGGATCCAGAAGCAAAATTAAAAACCTGAGTCCAGGTTGGAGTAGCCGCAAGTGCATTTGTAGTTCGATAAATTCCACCGCCTGCAACAACTACATTGGCTAACATAATATTTGGATCGTTTGGATCAATAGCAATGTCTCTAATACTTAAATTATTATTTGGTGATGCTAACACACCAATTTGTGTAAATGTAGGTGTTGCCGAAGTTGCATTTGTTGAGCGATATACTCCACGGTTAGGAAGACCTCCTGGAGCTGTAGAAAGAATGCCGCCTACACCTGAAGTTGATGCAACAAAAATGATGGCAGGATCTGTTGGATGAACAATAATTTTACTGATTCCTCTTCCATTAAATTGTGCACTGCCAATGGGCGCACTAATGGTTGGTGTAGCACTGCTTGCATTATCTATACGATACAAGCCTGCCCCAAAAAAACTATCAGCCGAAAAATTATGCTCACCGGTTCCTACATAAATAGTTTCGGGCTGTGAGGGACATATAACCACTGCTCCAATGGCTAAACTAAGTGCATTATCAAGCAAAGGTGTCCAAGTAATGCCACCATCAGTTGTACGGAACAGCCCACCCTGTGCTGTACCTACATAAACAATATCTGGATTGGTGGGATGCACGGCAATTGAAATTACTCTACCTGAAACCGGCAGTTGAGCACCACTCACCACCTGACCATTAGGTATTGGGTTTGGCCCAATTTCTGTCCATGCTCCCAGCAATGAAGTAGTTGAATTGTTTCGGTTTGCATTCACATTTTGAATTTGCTGTTCCATCAATTTAATGGCGTTAATTCTGTCCATCGGGTTAAAGGGTTTGCCGTCTTCGATTCCCCGTTTTGCCGCAATACCTTCTGCACGCCGCAACATAAATTCTTCTTTTGATATACCGCTAGTACTAAACCCAGGCATATCAGGATCAACATCTGTTTGGCTAAAACTTGTTTGAGCCAAGAATAGAAAAAAGAAAAGTAAAAATAATTTACAAGTTACCACAGGCAAGAGTGATTTTTTCATGACATAATTTTTTTTTAGAATTACCAATAACAACAATTGGATGATTGCTGTATCAATATTCTTATTGACAATAAAATTTCACAGAGTGATGTTCAGAGGGATTAAAATAGGGGCTAAAATAGAAGTATTTATGTTTATTTTAGAAAACGAATATAAACATAAAAAATATATTTTTAGTGAGTATATATAGTTTATTAAATGTTGATTTATAAAGTAATTATTGTCAATTACCAACCTAAATATTTTATAATTATTTCAGCTTAATGCACATTTCTTCCTGCCTGGGTTTCTCAATAAACACTTTATAAATTAATGACAATAATCACCATGTAGACCTGACAAACAAAAGAGTTCTAAATATTTTTAAGAGCTTGGGTTTAGCATAGTGCTAGCAGTAATTAAATATGTTTTATTATTTAAAACAGCGAAATTATAGTAAAATTTAATCCTTGAATTTTTATTAAAGCAGAAGATGTTTTTGTTATCAGAATTAAATAATTTTTATACCTACAATGATTAATTAAATATTTTTTTTCTATTGCATAATAAAAGTTGAAAAAAGATTTTCTGCTTACGAGCGACGGGATGGGCAGTAGTAGCTTATGCACTAAAAAAATTTTAAATTATAAAAATGCTTCCGTGCATAACTACTACATACAGCCCGAACAAACGTTCATGTACATTCTAATGATCAGCGCACAAAAATTTCACCTTTTGAATATTTGGTTTATAATTCTTCAACGTTATATTATGTGTCTGGGTTTCGCAGAGTATTAGCAATACTTGCATTACAGCATAGTGTTTTACACCTGACAGGTTTTAAAAACCTGTCAGGTGTAAAACACTAAAATTATTTCACCAATCCTGCCAATCTAAATTCTTCTTTTAAATAAATAGCAGTAAAACTTTCTTTTACATTTATCATCCCTTTGGGTTCGCCTTCGTACAACACATTCCCACCTGCATTGCCACCTTCCGGACCAATATCAATTATATGATCTGCAATTTTTATCATGTCTAAATTGTGCTCAATTACCATAACAGTGTTGCCCCTATCCACCAATTTATTAAGCACATCAAGTAAGTGTTGTATATCTTCAAAATGCAAACCTGTGGTAGGTTCGTCTAAAATGTAAAATGTTTTTCCTGTATCTCTTTTACCGAGTTCAGTTGCAAGTTTTACACGCTGTGCTTCGCCACCACTTAATGTTACAGAGCTTTGCCCAAGTGTAATATATCCAAGCCCCACTTCTTCCAACACTTTTATTTTTCTGTAAATCCATGGCACTGCATTAAAGAATTGTACGGCTTCTTCCACCGTCATATCCAACACATCGCTAATAGATTTTCCCTTATAGCGAATTTCCAATGTTTCTCTGTTATATCTTTTGCCATTGCACTTTTCGCAATGCACATACACATCTGGTAAAAAATTCATTTCTATGGTTCGCATGCCGCCACCTTCGCACACTTCGCATCTGCCACTTTTTACATTAAACGAAAAACGACCTGCTGTATAGCCTCTTATTTTTGCTTCGGGTATGGCTGCAAATAAGGTACGTATGTCAGTAAAAAATCCACAGTAGGTAGATGGATTACTTCTTGGTGTACGACCAATTGGGCTCTGGTCAATTTCAATAACTTTATCGATATTTTCTAAGCCTTTTATACTCTTATGTGGCATTGCATCTCCTTTGCTGTTGTAGCAAAATTTTGCAAGCAGAGGGTACAACGTTTCATTAACCAATGTAGATTTTCCACTACCACTTACACCTGTTACCAATATCATTTTACCCAATGGTAATTTAACCGATACGTTTTTTAAATTATTTCCTGTAGCGCCTTTCAGTTCTATAAATTTCCCGTTTCCTTTTCTTGTTTCAGCAGGTATGGCAATTGTTTTTTCGCCACTTAAATACTTGGCAGTTTCGGAGCCTGATTGTAAAACTTCTTCCGGCGTTCCCGCTGCCACAATACGTCCACCGTGGGTACCGGCTTTAGGGCCAATATCAATTAAATGATCGGCAGCCATCATAATATCTTTATCATGCTCCACAACTAAAACACTGTTGCCAATATCTCTAAGATTTTGGAGTGCTTTTATGAGTCGCATATTATCTCGCTGGTGCAAGCCGATACTTGGCTCATCCAACACATAAGTAATGCCTTGTAACTGTGATCC
>JANPIF010000269.1:0-2833 GCA_031424845.1 Ferruginibacter sp. | reverse complement strand
TACTGTTGAAGGCACTTTCAATGCATTTGCAGCACACTTGCCAAGGCTAAAAGATATGGGTATAGACATATTATGGATGATGCCCATACACCCAATTGGTATTGTAAAAAGAAAAGGAATTTTAGGGAGTTATTATTCAATTCAAAACCATAAAGCTATAAATGCTGAATTTGGTACCGAGCAAGATTTTAAAGACCTCGTTTTAAAAGCACATGCTCTGGGCATGAAAATTATTATTGACTGGGTGGCAAACCATACATCATGGGATAATGTGTGGACGAAATCAAATCCTGAATTTTTTGTAAGGGATGAAGAAGGAAATTTTACCGCACCCTACGATTGGGACGATGTTATACAAATAGAACATAGCAATGAAAACGAACATACGGCAATGATTGACGCAATGAAATATTGGATTACTGATTTTGATATCGATGGGTTTAGAGCCGACCTTGCCCACCTTACACCTTTGCCTTTTTGGATAAAAGCTCGGATGAATTTATCTGCTTTTAAAAAAGACCTTATTTGGCTCGCAGAAACAGAAGAAGTTAATTATCATGAAGCTTTTGATGTTTCCTATACCTGGAAATGGATGCATGCTACACAACAATTTGCCAATGGTGAAAAAACGCTGGCAGATTGTGTAAAGGTATTAAAGGAATATAAAAATGATTTTCCTGAAAATGCTTTGCGACTATTTTTTACAAGTAACCATGATGAGAACTCCTGGAATGGATCTGAATATGAAAAGTATGGCGAATTGACGAAGGTTTTTGCGGTACTTTCCTGCTTATATGCAGGTGTTCCGCTCATTTATAGCGGACAGGAACTGCCCTGTAAAAAACGTTTGCACTTTTTTGAAAAAGATTTAATCGAATGGAATGACAATATTGAATTGCATAGCTTTTATAAAACGCTCCTTACATTTCGAAAGCAAAATGGTGTATTTAAAGATGCTGTCATGAATAATATTACCATAGATGACTCCTTGGTAGGTAAAAATATTTTAGCATATAAAATAGAAAATAGCAATGGTAAAGTGTACGTTTTTTTAAACTTAAATAAAAGAGGAATTGCTGAAAATATTGTATTAAATAGTGATGCTGAAAATTGTAGAAATATTTTTACAGGACAAGAAATTAAGCTTAATAATATTTTCTTATTTGAAGCCGATGCCGGTGGGTTTTGTGTTTTAGAAAAAGTATAGTTTATAATTTTTTAATATAGTTTTTTGTAATATTTATATTAATTTCCGATATATCAATATAAGCGATATTCATTTCTAAAGAATTTATTATGTCCACACCAGAAAGTTTACAGCAGTTTAAAAACCTTGTGGGTATTAAGTTTCAATTATACAACAGTTTATTTACCTCCTTACCTTTTCATAAAATTGAAAAAACAGGTATTTTATTATCCATGCTTTTAATGCAGTGCGATGAAGGCTATAAAAAGCAAATGAGCCCCGAAGAAATATTAGAAAATTTTTTTAAAACACAAACAGCACTTGTAAGCGATGCTGATAAACTTGATATTCTTTTTAGGTTTGTTCAATACATGGAGCGGCAGGTTGTATTGTTTGATGCATTGGAAGATGCTGCTTTCACACACGTTAATGATGTAAATGGAAAGGGAACTATAAAAGCACTTGCCTTGGAAGTAGAGCAGCAAAAGAAAGAAGAAGCGTTGGCAGAAAAGTTAAAAGATTTCTCCATTCAGTTGGTACTTACCGCACACCCTACACAGTTTTATCGTGGTGCAGTTTTAGGAATTATTAATGATCTCACAAAAGCAGTGAATGCAAATAATGAAAATAATATTTACAGTTACCTGCAACAGCTTGGGCGTACACCATTTTTTCAGCAACAAAAACCAACACCATTTGACGAAGCCACTATTTTAATTTGGTACCTGCGTAATATTTTTTACCATGCGGCAGGTAAAATCGTTACTTCCATGAAAAAAAAATTTGGTGATGCAATGAACGCATCAAACCAAATTATAAAAATGGGCTTTTGGCCTGGGGGCGATAGAGATGGTAATCCTTTTGTAAAAGCTGCTACCACATTGCAGGTAGCTAATACACTAAAAGATGCGGTATTAAAATCGTATCATTTTGATATTATAAAATTAAGGCGTCGCCTTACTTTTAAAGGAGTAGATGTGGCGCTTTTAACCCTCGATAAAAAAGTGCACAGTAGTTTATATAACAATGGTGGCGAAGAAATTAATGCATCCATTTTACTCCATTCCCTACATGATATACGCAACCAATTGGTGCACGACCACAACAGTCTTTTTGTAGAACCTGTAGAAGAATTAATAAATAAAATTGAAATATTCGGAATGCATTTCGCTACGCTGGATGTGCGCCAAGAGAGTAGTGTGCATGGAAATTTATTGAATGCTGTTGCAGAAAAATCAGAAGTGTTGCCAAAAAATTATGCTGAATTATCCTCTTCTGAAAAAATTGAGATTATTACTAAAATTTCTCAAACAATAGATGGTAATATTTTGAGCGATGAATTACATAAAGATGGATTGGAAGTTGTGAAAGTTGTCAAAACAATTCAGCAAAATAATGGAGAACAAGGTTGTAATCGTTACATCATCAGCCAGTGCCAAAGTGCCTTAAATGCGATGGAAGTAATCGGTATTTTTTTACTGGGTGGGTGGAAGGCAGAAGAACTTACTGTAGATATTGTGCCATTGTTTGAAACGGTAGATGATTTACAACTGGCTGCCGAAACTATGCGAACCCTGTATGAAAATTCATTTTATAAACAACATTTACAGCGTAGAAAAAATAAGCAAACTATCATGCTGGGTTTTA
>JANPIF010000268.1:0-3222 GCA_031424845.1 Ferruginibacter sp. | reverse complement strand
AAAATACGAAGGCTTTTTTTAATGATGGAAACAGCTTCCAGAATTTGATCCTCGTTAATAAGAAGGGGAGGAGCAAATCTTATTTTATCTCCATGAGTAGGTTTTGCAAGCAAGCCAATACCTTTTTCACTGTTGGCATTTTCTTTCATTTCCATGCATAAATTCCAGGCAGCATTTTTATCAGGGTGGTTTATTACAACAGCGTTTAATAAACCTTTCCCCCTAACCAATTTAATTAAGGGTGAGTGCAATTTCTCTATTTCATTTCTAAAAAGTTCTCCCATTTTAGTGGCATTCTCTGCCATGTTTTCTTCTTTCAACACTTTTAATGCTGCCATGGCAACAGTGCATGCAAGTGGATTTCCACCATATGTGCTGCCGTGCTCGCCGGGTTTTATAGTCATCATTACAATGTCATCGCATAAAACTGCACTTACAGGTAAAACTCCTCCACTTAACGCCTTACCCAATATTAAAATATCTGGTCTACTCTCTTCATAATCGCATGCCAGCATTTTGCCCGTACGGCAAAGACCCGTTTGTATTTCATCTGCAATCATTAATACATTGTATTCATCGCATAGTTTTCTGATACCCGCTAAGTAACCTTCATCGGGAACTACAACACCTGCTTCTCCTTGTATGGGTTCAAACATAAATGCCGCCACATTTTTATCTTGAAATGCAGCTTCCAATGCACTTAGATCGTTGTAAGGCACTATATCGAAACCAGGCACAAACGGACCAAAATTTGTATAACTACTAGGGTCAGTGGAGGATGAAATAGCCGCCAATGTTCTGCCCCAAAAATTACCCTCCGCAAAAATTATTTTTGCTTTATTTGTTTCTATTCCTTTAATCGTATAACCCCATCGCCTTGCCAATTTTATAGCGGTTTCACCTCCTTCTACTCCGGTGTTCATGGGCAAAACTTTATCATAGCCAAAGTAACTAGTTATAAATTTTTCGTACTCGCCTAATTTATCATTGTAAAATGCACGAGAGGTGAGCGTGAGTGTTTGTGCCTGATCTGTTAATGCTGCAATAATTTTAGGATGACAGTGCCCTTGGTTTACGGCAGAGTAACCACTAAGGAAATCGAAATACATTTTATCATCTACATCCCATAAGTGTACGCCTTTCCCCTTTTTTAAAACAACAGGTAATGGATGATAATTGTGTGCGCCATATTTTTCTTCTAGTTCTATAAAATGTTGGCTTGCAGTAGATGCATGAATGATGTTATTCATGATAATGTTTTTTAAGATAAATGGTTTGATAATGGGGGTCGGTAAAGCAACCTTCTGATAAAACAGAAGGTAAGGAAAATTATCCTCGATGGTTTAGCAGATCAAGATTACTGCAAAGAAAAGCCGGTATATTTAAAATTGTTTTGATACCTCAAAGATATGGGTTTAAACCATCTGGGAAAAGTAATGTGACGGAAATTTAATATCGGCAGTAATTGTTTTAATTGAAAATATACCAAAAACCGTACTGCCACTGCCACTCATTGCACTGTATATTGCTCCATCATTATAAAACTTTTCTTTTATTTCTTTTATGGTAGGATGCTGTTTAAATACAGGCACTTCAAAATCATTTTTAATTACATCTCTCCAAAGATGAATATCAAGTTTTATTTGTTGTTTCAATTCACCCGCAGCTGAGAAATTATTTGTATTTAATCGTGCAAATGCTTCACCAGTATTTACATGTATCCCTGGGTGCACAATCATTATTTTATACGCAGACAAATCAACATTTATTTCACTTAACACTTCGCCACGTCCTGTAGCAAAGCATGGTTTATTTATGATAAAAAAAGGACAATCACTCCCGAGTTGCAAGGCATAATCCAATAATTTATCAGTTGAAATATTGAGCTCAAATTTTTTATTGAGCAATGATAAAATAGCTGAAGAATCTGCAGAACCGCCGCCCATACCGGCACCCATAGGAATATTTTTATGCAGATGTATTTTTATTGAAGGAATTTGGGGATAATCTTTTTTAAGTAAACGATATGCTTTTACACAAAGGTTATCATCATCCCGTAAATTGAGATTATTACCTGTTGAAGAAAAAATTACATCGTTTAATGCATTTTGGTTTTCAACAATTTCTACCGCATCTTTTACAGCAATAGGGAAGAAAATAGTTTCTAAATTATGAAATCCATCGGTTCTTTTACCGATAATGTTTAAACCAATATTAATTTTTGCATTTGGAAAAGAAACCATTTTGGCGGAATGTTATTTTAAAGGTTTTTCTTCATGCAAACGCTGTTTTCTACATTTAGATATTGCCCATAGCTAGGTATAATCTCGTACCCACTTTTTTTATACAAAGAAATTGCTTCAGGTTGTTTTTTACCTGTTTCTAAAACTGCGGAAGTAAAGTTATTTTCAGATGCCCATTTTTCCAATTCCTTTAAAATGGTAGCTGCATATCCTTTACCTCTCAATTCAGGTTGTATGTACATTCTTTTAATTTCTACAGTGGCTTCATCATATTTTCTAAATGCTCCTATACCTACCGGAATATTTTCTACAAAAGCTACTATTGCATTCTTTATAGTGTCAATTTTATTGAACTGTGCATAAAACGAATTTTCATCCCCATCTCTAATCTGAAGATCCTTATCTAAAAGCTCTACGAGATTTTTAAAATGAGGATTAGTCGAATCTGTTCTTTGCAATGTAAGCATCCTATTATTCTTGTGTATGAAATCAAATGCATGAAATTACCAACTCACTAATTCTTATTTCTACTTTTTATCTCATCTCTAATTGCTATTGCTCGTATATAATCTTCGCTTTCCAAAACCTCTGTTAGGAGTGTATTTAATTCTTCGAGGCTCATAGTTTTTAAGCTATCACTTTTTGAAGTACTGCTTACAGGTATGTTAGCACTAATTTCCTGTTTAGGGTTCAATTCTTCATCCATCATTACACCAGCCTGGTCCAGAATATTGTCATAAGTATAAATAGGACAACCAAACCTTACAGCCAATGCAAGTGCATCTGAGGTGCGAGAATCTATTTCTACCGTATCATTTTCTGAACTGCACACAAGTTTTGAATAAAATATGCCTTCCTGCAAATCGTTTATTACAATTTCGTACATATCTACATTAAACGCCATCATAAAATTTTTCATAAGGTCGTGTGTAAGTGGTCGGCTCGGACTCATACGTTCCAACGCCACCGCAATTGCCTG
>JANPIF010000267.1:0-1857 GCA_031424845.1 Ferruginibacter sp. | reverse complement strand
AATTTTAAAACTGCGCATATTATTAAAATTGAAAATATAAAATGATAATTATTTTGTTATTGATTTACCAATGCTGCACCGGTAACTTCTCCATGTTCTACCGTTACCACAATACTTTCTTCTAGGGTTGTAGAAACAGATAAGCCTACATAATTTAAAGCTATTGGAAAAAGTTTGTGTGTTCGTTCTACCAATGCAAGCGTTTGTATTTGAGATGGATGCTGTAGCAGTAAAGGTTTTAGTGCGTACAACATTGTTTTGCCGCTATTAGCTACATCATCTACCAATAAAATAAGTTTATTATTTAAAGAAACTTCTTCGCTTAAAATAACTTCATCAGGATTTTTTTTGTTGAGCGATAATGCAATTGTCGATATAATTCCAGCAAAAACCGGTTGTAAATATTCTTCTATTTTTTTGGCAATAAAAATGCCGTTTTCTTTAATGCCGATAATGATTATTTCTTTGCTACCCTCATTTCGTTCGGCAATTTCCAATGCCATTCGGCGTAATTTTTTTTGTGCTGAAGATGCGTTTAATATCATACTGCAAAATAAGTGAAAAGTTTATAGTTGAGGGTTCAAAGTTGAAAGTTGAAATTTCAAAGTTTAATACTTTAAGCATTATTAAAGAATTGTGGTTGGTCGCCTGTGGTCTGCTGTCCATGGTCTGTTGTCCATGGTCTGTCATCTAATATCTAACATCCAATATCCATTTTGCTTTAACTTTACAAAACATAAACTTATATATGCACTATATTCCGCAGATTTTATTTGTAATTATTTTAGGTATCGCAGTTTGGTTTTTTACCAAAAACATTATCAGAATAAGGAAAAATATTTTTTTGGGCAAGCCAGATGATGTGAGCAATAATAAACCACAACGCTGGCGCAACTTGTTCCTACTTGCACTAGGACAAAAAAAGATGTTTAAAAACATGCCTGTTGCTATAATGCATTTTATTATTTATGCTGGTTTTATCATTATTAATATTGAGGTGTTAGAAATTTTATTGGATGGTATTTTTGGAACCCATCGTCTATTTTTAGGTACGCTTGGCGGCTTATATACTTTTGCGATAAACTTTTTTGAGATACTTGCTTTTGGTGTTTTAGCAGTATGTGTAATTTTTTTAGCAAGAAGAAATATTATTAAGCTTAAACGCTTTATGAGCAAAGATTTAAATGGTTGGCCACGTACTGATGCAAACGTTATTTTAGTGGTTGAAATAATATTAATGTCATTGTTTTTATTAATGAACGCAACTGACAGAGCATTACAATTACAAGGTGCTGAACATTACAGCCCGACAGGAAATTTTGTAATCTCAGGTATAATTGCACCTTTGTTTTCTGATGTATCTACAACTACTTTAATCATTATTGAAAGAGCAAGTTGGTGGCTACACATTATTGGCATCTTAGCATTTTTAAATTACCTACCATACAGTAAGCATTTGCACATAGGTCTTGCTTTTCCAAATTCATATTATGGGCGTGTAGAACCGCTGGGCGAAATGGATAATATGGTGAGTGTACAAAATGAAGTAAAGTACATGATGCAGCCGGAGCTTACTCCCACAGATGCTGCCGCTCCGGCAAGATTTGGTGCTAAAGATATTTTTGATTTAAAATGGACCAACTTAATGGGCGCTTATTCTTGTACGGAATGTGGAAGGTGTACTGCTGCTTGCCCTGCAAATATTACCGGCAAGTTATTAAGCCCACGAAAAATTATGATGGATACCCGTGACAGGCTGCAGGAAGTAGGAAAAAATATTGAAAAAAATGGCAGTTTCGTAGATGATGGAAAAAAGTTATTAAACGATTATATAACTGTAGAAGAGTTGCGTGCATG
>JANPIF010000266.1:0-1777 GCA_031424845.1 Ferruginibacter sp. | reverse complement strand
ACCAATATCCATAGCCGCATTGAGGAACCCGTAGCCAATTGCATTTGTATGCAGAACATTCTCTGCTATTTCGGGTATAAATGCAACAGCGCCGCCAAAAAGCACCGCAAATAAATCAAGTGAAATTACACCGAGCAACGTTTTACTATTCCAGACAAATTGAAACCCATTTTTAATAGAGGAAAAAATAGATTCGGAGATTTCTTTTAAAATAGGAGGCTTGGGAGATAGCAAGAATGCAAAAATAGCAGCACCGCCAATTAATGCAGCACTTACAAAATATGCATTTGAAATACCGGCTAGTGCAATGATTAATCCACCTGTAGCATGCCCGGCTATAGATGAAATTAAATAAGAAGATGAACTTAAGGAAATGGCTTTTTGAAAATTGGCTCGGGGTACAATTGCTGCAATCATACTACTTGCTGCCGGTGAGGAAAAGGAACGTATAATACCTGTAAAAAAAACCACTATAAATATTACGTACAATCTTGTATTGGTATCAATATTTATTTGGGGCAAACTTATTATGGCTAATGTAGCCGCACATAACAAATACAAAATATAAGATACAACTAAAATGTTTTTTTTGTCGTGGGTATCTATATAATGCCCTGCATATAATGCAGAAACAACTGCCGGTAAAAACTCTGTAAGTCCGGCTAGGCCTACCATATAAGTGTTAGCTAAATGAAATACCTGGTAAATTACAATGGTAGATATCATGCGTAACCCCAGTGTAAAAAACAATTTGGCGCCCAAAAAATATTTAAATTCTACAGGTAATTTATTTGGTACTACTGCATCCATTTTATGGGAGTGTTAAAAAGTGTTGACCATCTTCATATTCTTTTTCTAGGGCATCTAAAATTACTTTAATATGCTCAGGATTATCAAGAAAATCTGCATTGGTAGCATCTACAAAAAGCGTTTTTATATGATGCTGTTTAATGTATTGCGTGTATGTTTCCTGCAGACTAAATAAATAATCGTTTGGGATGGATTGCTCATATTTCCTATTCCGCTTTTTGATATTTTCTTGTAATTTATTTACAGGAGTGTGCAAATAAATTAAAATATCAGGCTGTACTATCTGGGGGTTTATAATGTCGAACAATTTTTGGTACAACCTAAATTCTTCATCGGGCAAATTTACTTTTGCAAACAATAAACATTTTGTAAAAAGATAATCTGACACCGTTACATTTTGAAACATATCTTTTGTTTGCAATAAATCTTTCAGTTGTTTATATCGCTCAGCCATAAAAAAAAGTTCCAATGGGAAAGCGTACTGGTGAGGATTTTCATAAAATTTTGGCAGAAAGGGATTTTCTGCAAATTCTTCTAAAATTAATCTAGCATTAAAATGTTTACTTAAAATATGAGCCAGTGTAGTTTTGCCTGCTCCTATGTTTCCTTCTATTGTAATAAAATTATAATTCATCTATGCTGCAAAATAAAAGGAAACTGTAAAACTGTTATCAAATCTTTTGCACATTTAATTTATCTGGGCAGTTTTTGAGTAGCTCTTTTGCTGTTTTTTTTAATGTAGGATGTATTAAGGAAGCTGCAATTTCTACAAGCGGTGTAAGTACAAAGCGCCTGTTTTGTATTTCACGATGAGGTATTATAAGGTTTTCCTCATCAACAATTTCATTGTTGAAAAAAAGAATATCAATATCTATAATGCGGGCAGCATTTTTTACTGTTCTTATTCTACCAATTTTTTTCTCTATAATTAAAATCTTTTTTAATACCAAAAGAGCATTTAGCGAAG
>JANPIF010000265.1:0-2132 GCA_031424845.1 Ferruginibacter sp. | reverse complement strand
TAATATCGGCGATACCGTAAAGTTTACTTCTGTAGAACCTTATCGCATTGTAGTTACCGGCAGAATAAAACATTACATATCAGCCTTTGGCGAACATGTAATTGTGGAAGAAGCTGAACATGCAATTCTAAAAACAACTAATGAACAAAATGTAAGAATAAACGAATTTACAGTGGCACCTTTTGTAGCGGCTGATAAGGGTAAAAGTTACCATGAATGGTTTATAGAATTTGAGGAAATACCTAAAGACCTTAAAAAATTTGCTCAAATGTTGGATGATAACCTTCGTACAAAAAATGCTTATTATGATGATTTGGTAAAAGGACATATTTTGGACGTATTAAAAGTAACGCCTGTACAGAAAGACGGGTTTAAACTTTACATGAAAAGTGTAGGAAAACTTGGCGGGCAAAACAAAGTACCTAAACTGAGCAATGATAGGGTTATAGCTGAAGGAATTGAGGCGTATTCTTATAATTTGTAATTGATTTTAATAATCTTATTTAAATTATCCTTTAAGTTTACTTTGTGATTTTTTACATTAGGCAGCATAAAATAAAAGACTAAATTGCCGCCTTAGTTTTACATTTAATAATAACAGAATATATGGGTGAAGTGGCGCAAAAAAAGCGGGTGGCAATTTTTGGATCTACAGGTTCTATAGGTACACAAGCCCTTGATGTAATTCGTACACATGCACATTTGCTGGAAGCAGAAATTCTTACTGCACAAACCAATGCAGATTTATTAATCAAACAAGCGTTGGAATTTTTACCAAACGCAGTTGTTATAGGAGATGAAACAAAATACGAAGCAGTAAAAAACGCACTTTCAGGTACAGATATAAAAGTTTTTAGCGGTGAAAATGCTTTGGAAGAAGTGGCAGATTTTGATACTTACGATGTGATGCTTACAGCAATTGTAGGTTTTGCGGGTTTAAAATCTACTTTAAAAGGTGTAAAAAAAGGAAAAGTTATAGCGCTTGCAAACAAAGAAACCCTGGTAGTAGCTGGCGATATTGTAATGCAACAGGCTTTAGAATATCGGTCTCCCAACATTCCCGTAGATAGCGAACACTCTGCTATTTTTCAATGCTTAATTGGCGAACAACGTAACCCTATTGAAAAAATAATTCTTACTGCAAGTGGTGGGCCTTTTCTTGGAAAAAAACCTAACTTTTTAGTGAATGTAAAAAGAGACCATGCATTGCAACATCCAAATTGGAGCATGGGAGCTAAAATATCTATTGACTCGGCTACGCTTATGAACAAAGGGTTAGAGATGATTGAAGCCAAATGGTTGTTTAACCTAAACCCCGAACAAATTGAAGTAATTGTGCATCCTCAAAGTATAATCCATAGTATGGTGCAATTTGAAGATGGTAGCATGAAATCACAAATGGGTTTGCCGGATATGAAACTCCCCATTCAATATGCGTTGGGTTTTCCAGAACGAATGAAAAACGATTTTCCAAGGTTTAATTTTAAAAAATACGCAAGCCTTACTTTTGAAGAGCCAGATTATAAAACATTTAGAAATCTGGGTTTGGCTATTGATGCTTTGAAGGCTGGCGGTAATAAACCTTGTGTATTAAATGCTGCAAATGAGATAGCTGTTTGGGCCTTTTTAAAAAATAGAATTGGCTTTTTAGACATAACTGCGGTAATTGAAAAGACTTTGGAAAAAATACCTTTTATTGAAAAACCAACCCTCGATGAATATTTTGAAACCGATGGCGAGGCACGTAACTTTGCGGCAAGCGTAATGAAAATGTGATGGATAATTAGCTCATTAGCCTATGTGCTAATTTGCTAATGAAAACTAAAAAATAAACAAACTGTAAATTATAATGCAATTAGCAAATCAGCTAATTAGCATATTAGCAAATTAACTATGATACTTTTAGCGATTAACTGGGGCAGTGTAGGATTGAAGGCCGCTCAATTACTTTTATCTCTTTCCATACTTGTTGTACTCCACGAATTTGGGCATTATATTACTGCAAAATGGTTTAAATGCAGGGTAGAAAAATTTTATCTTTTCTTCGATCCATGGTTTTCTATTTTTAAAAAGAAAATTGGTGAAACTGAGTATGGTATTGGTTGGTTGCCACTAGGGGGTTATGTAAAAAT
>JANPIF010000264.1:0-3928 GCA_031424845.1 Ferruginibacter sp. | reverse complement strand
GCTTTATATGCTGCTTGAATAACTTTACCGATTGATGCATCCCATCCTTTTGGAAAAACATAATCATCCAACGATTGCCACCCTATAATTTCTGCTGCAGTGCCACAATAAAAAGCACTATCCGCATTTTTTATTTCATCAACAGTGAATGTTTTTTCTTCTACGGAAATATCAAGTGCCGCACAAATTTCAATTACTGTTGCACGAGTTATTCCCGGCAAAATATAATTGGATGGCGGTGTAAATAACTTGCCATCTTTTTCTATAAATAAATTCGCACCAGGTCCTTCAGCTGCATTGCCATTAATATCTAACAACAGTGCTTCATCAAAACCATTGTCTTTTGCCTCCTGGCAAGCCATAATAGAATTCACATAATGCCCACTAATCTTGGCGTGAATTTTAAATCCTTTTGGGTTTGGTCTTTGAAAAGAAGATGTCATAACCCGTATTAATTTATCGCCCAGGTATGCACCCCAACTCCAAGCCGTTATCATTAAATAAGATGAAGTTGCTTTTTGTAAACTCATATTAGGTGGGCAAAAAACAAGTGGTCGTAAATATGCATCTTCCAGATTATTTTTCGCCAATACCTCGTAAGAAATATCTATCATTTGCTGTGTGCTGTAGTTAAGTGGAATGCCTACACTATCGCAAGAAAATTTTAATCTTTCAAAATGCTCTACAGGTTTAAATATTTTTGTACCGTTTTCCGTTGCATAGGAACGTATGCCCTCAAATACTGCATAGCCATAATGAAGTGATTGGTCAAACAAGCCGGTTTTTGCTTCTGTAGCTTTTACAAACTCGTTGTTAAAATAAAGAATAGTGTTTTCGTTAAAATACATGTTTTTTAAATTGTTATTGTTTCATAATGTAAGACCCTGCTACTTTGTGGAGGCAGGGTCTTTATCTTGATTTTGTAGATAATGTTTATCCCTGCTTTCGATTTTTAATAATCACTTTTATGGTTGTTATAAAATTTTTCATTTTGTAAGATTTTAATTTTTGTGGTACGAGCCCAATATCTTCGATTAAACTTTAGTGGCGACGCTCCATTCAACAGCAAATCTTTTCTCATCATTTATCTACAATTAGATTACCGTAGATTTTCTCAATAAAATATTGTCAATATTCACGCTGCCATGCTCTGCATTATTTATATACTCACTTATTATATCTCCAATGGTAGATGTGAAATAAAAATTCTCATCATCAATATCTTTTGTAACATATCCATTTGTTATAGCCCAATTGGTTGCCTCTCTCACTAGCACAGCTTCTTCATGCATTTTAAAATAATCTAGCAACATAGCTACAGATAAAATAGAACCAACAGGATTGGCAATGTCCTTGCCTGCCGCTTGTGGGTAAGAGCCGTGTATTGGCTCAAACAATGCATATTTATTTCCCAGCGATGCAGAAGGTAACATACCCAGCGATCCACTTATTACACTTGCCTCATCACTAATAATATCACCAAACATATTTTCTGTCAGTATCACATCAAACTGTTTTGGGTTCAATATCATTTGCATGGCCGCATTGTCCACAAATAAAAAATCCAATAGCACATCTGCATATTCTAAAGCAATTTCTTTTACAATCAATCTCCACAACCTTGATGTTTCTAATACATTTGCTTTGTCAACAAGTGTTATTTTTTTTCGTCTCGTTTGTGCCGCCTTGAATGCCAGGTGTGTAATTCGTTCTATCTCTTCTTTGCTGTATTTACATTCATCTATGGCTATTGTTTTTGCTTCGTTTAACTCTTTCTTACCAAAATAAATTCCACCTGTCAGCTCTCTATAAATTACCATATCTACTCCTTCAATATTGCTGGTTTTAAGCGGACTTAAATGTTGCAATGCTTTGTAAGCACTAACTGGTCTAATGTTAGCATACAATTCCAATACTTTTCTTAATGCGAGCAAACCCTGTTCAGGCCTTACTTTTGCGCTTGGGTCATTGTCGTATTTAGGGTGACCAATGGCACCAAACAAAATTGCATCAGAACCCATGCAAGCATCCAGTGTTTCCTGCGGCAAAGGGTTTCCTGTTTTATCAATTGCCACCGCACCCATTAAAACATATTTGTATTTAAAATTGTGGTTAAACCTATCTGCGATAGCATCCAATACTTTTATGGATTGTGCTACCACTTCTGGTCCTATTCCATCTCCTTCAATTATTGTAATTGTCCATCCTAGCCTTCCCGAAGGGAAGGGAATAGACTCTGAAAATTTGGTGCTCTTTTCTTGCATCTTAGCTAATTATTATTTTCAAACTCAATTATTTCATTTTTCATTCCCAATAAATAATCTATATCATCATATCCATTTAATAAACAAGTTTTTTTATAACTATTTATTTCAAAAATTGCTACTTCATTTATCCCATCAATGGTTATTGTTTGATTTTCCAAATTAACAGTAATCGTTGCGGTACTTTCTTGCTCAAATATTTTTTGCAAAAACGTATCACTTACCGTCACAGGAAGTAAACCATTGTTCAATGCATTATTTTTAAAAATATCAGCAAAAAAACTGGAGACTACTACTTTAAAACCTGCATCAGTAATGGCCCATGCTGCATGCTCTCTTGATGAACCACATCCGAAGTTTTTTCCCGCTACCAAAATTTCACCTTTGTATTGTGGTTTGTTTAAAACAAAATCCAGTGTAGGATTTTTTTCATCATCATTAATATATCGCCAATCTCTAAATAAGTTTTTACCAAATCCATCTCTTGTTGTTCCTTTTAAAAAACGTGCAGGTATAATTTGATCTGTATCCACGTTTTCAATATTAAGAGGAACAAAAGTTGATTCTATTATTTTTATTGCTTGCATAAACTAGTTTAATAATTCCCTCACATCTGTTACATATCCAGTGATAGCTGCCGCTGCTGCTGTTAATGGGCTTGCCAATAATGTTCTTGCACCTGCACCCTGTCTTCCTTCAAAATTTCTATTGCTAGTGCTTATACAATATTTACCAGAAGGTATTTTATCATCATTCATTCCTAGGCATGCACTGCACCCAGGTTGACGTAATTGAAAACCTGCCTCAATAAATATTTTATCAATACCTTCTTCAATAGCTTGTTGCTCTACTTGCTTGCTGCCAGGCACTATCCATACTTCTACATTGGCAGATTTTCTTTTTCCTTTTACAAAATTGGCAACCATTCGCAGGTCTTCAATGCGGCTATTGGTGCAGCTTCCAATAAATACATAATCAATTTTTTGCCCTTGTATTTTTACACCCTCCTGCAGCCCCATGTATGCAAGCGATTTTTCAAATCCTGCTTTGTCACTTTCTTTTATCGATTGAAGAGCTGGTATACTTGCAGAAATTGCAATGCCCATACCCGGATTCGTTCCATAGGTGATCATGGGTGATATATCTTCTGCGTTTATAAATATTTCTAGATCAAATACTGCATCTTCGTCACTGTATAATGTTTTCCATTCATCTACAGCCGAATCCCAACTTTCATCTGCAGGAGCAAATTGTCTTCCTTTTATGTAATTAAAAGTTGTATCATCTTGTGCTATCAATCCACATCTACTACACATTTCTATACTCATATTGCATATTGTCATTCTTGCTTCCATGCTTAGATTACGAATGGTTGAACCAGCAAATTCCACAGCATATCCTGTAGCACCACTTGCTGTTATTTGTGCTAGAATATATAATACAATATCTTTTGAAACCACACCATATTTCAAATCTCCCTCTACATTAATTCGCATTGTTTTGGGTTTGCTTTGCATTACACATTGCGTAGCAAAAACCATTTCTACTTCACTTGTACCTATACCAAATGCAATGCATCCAAATGCGCCGTGTGTTGATGTGTGGCTGTCTCCACAAACTATCGTCATACCCGGTTGTGTTATGCCAAGCTCAGGTCCTATTAC
>JANPIF010000263.1:0-7875 GCA_031424845.1 Ferruginibacter sp. | reverse complement strand
GGAGGCTTTGTTGTTATTGATTTGTTGAGTTTGTTTTTTGCTGATCTTATCTCAGTACTGTTACATCTGTTTTTACTGTTTGTTTGTTTCCGTTGAGTAAGGTAAATTCCACTACTGCATAATATGTTCCGTCAGGTACAGGTTTGTTCTTATAAGTTCCATCCCAGCTGTTGTTGTAATTCTGAGATTCGTACACTTTGCTGCCATATCGGTTAAACACATTTACTGTTACACCGCCCGGTTTTAAGCAGAACGACTGCTCATATACCACCCATTTATCATTGATACCATCCCCATTGGGTGTAAAGGCATTCTTTACATTGATACACGTAGATACAACCGTTACTACTACACTGCTGCTTGCCGATGGACATAAGGCAGGGGTATTGCCATCGGATACCGTTAAGGTATAGGTAGTGGTTTGTAATGGATTGGCTATTGGTGTTAATGTAGTAGCACTTACTGCTGCATTTACCAATGCCAATGGGGTTATATTCGATGTCCACAAATACCTTGCTCCCGCAGAGCCTGTACCGTTTAACATTGTCTGATCTCCTCTGGCTATTGTTACAGGATTGCCTGCATTGGCAAACAAAGCTGCACTTACATTTACCGTAATGGCTGCTCTTGGTCCTTCGCAGGTGCCTGTGCTCTGGCTTACATAATAAACCGTACTGCCCGCTGATCCTGTAGATGGAGTTAAAGTGGCTACTCCCGTACCGCCCGTGGCGGTGGTATAATACAACAGGTTAGTTCCGGTGGCTGTTAATGGCAGCGCTGTTCCATTCTGGCAATATGCTATGGGTGATGCAACCGTAGGTGCACCCGGTCTTGCATTTACTGTTACTGTTATCAATGCTCTTGGCCCTTCACATGTGCCTGTTGTCTGGCTCACATAATAGGTTTGGGTGCCTACCGTGGTAGTAGTTGGTGTAGGGGCAGTGCTACTGCCTGTGCCACCGGTAGCTGCTGTATACCACAGCAAATTAGTGCCGCCTGCTGTTAGTGGTGCTGCTGTAGCTCCCTGGCAATAGGCTATTGCTGCTGTGGTTGGTGCTGCCGGCGTAATATTTACCGTGACCGTTATCAATGCTCTTGGTCCTTCGCAGGTGCCTGTTGTCTGGCTTACATAATAGGTTTGTGTACCTACCGTGGTAGTGGTAGGTGTAGGTGCTGTTGTTACACCTGTGCCGCCTGTAGCTGTTGTGTACCAAAGCAAACCGGTACCTGTTGCTGTAAGTTGTGGTGCTGTTGCACCTTGGCAATACGTTAGCGGTGTAGTTACTACCGGTGCTGCAGGGGTAGAGGTTACATTTACTACAATTGCTGCTCTTGGCCCTTCGCAGCTGCTGCCGTTGGTCTGGCTTACATAGTAAGTAGTACTGCCTACTGTGGTAGTAGTCGGCGTAGGGGCTGTTGTTGCACCGGTGCCGCCTGTGGCAGTAGTATACCATAATAAATTAGTACCTGTTGCTGTAAGTTGTGGGGCCGTTGCACCCTGACAATAAGTTAGCGGTGTGCTTACTCCCGGTGCTGCAGGCAAGGCATTTACTGTTACAGTAATAGCTGCTCTTGGGCTTTCGCAACCATTGCTGCTTTGGCTTACATAATATATAATACTGCCTGCTGTTGCTGTGCTTGGTGTAGGGGCGGTAGTAGCGCCTGTGCCGCCTGTAGCGGTTGTATACCAAAGCAAATTGGTACCGCCGGCTGTTAGTGCTGTTGCTGTTGCTCCCTGGCAATATGTTACAGGGCTTGTTACGGTTGGGGTGGCAGGTAATGCTCCTACGTTTACTGCTATCAAAGCTCTTGGCCCTTCACAGCTACCTGTTGTCTGGCTTACATAATAATTAACGGTTCCTACTGTAGTAGTAATTGGCGTAGGGGCTGTTGTTGTGCCTGTACCGCCCGTCGCTGTTGTGTACCACAATAAATTAGTGCCGCTAGCAGTAAGGGGTGTGGCTGTGGCATTTAAACAATAATTAACCGGAGTAGTCACTGTAGGGGCTAGTGGGGTACTGTTTACTGTTACCGTAATAGAGGCTCTCGGACTTTCACAGTTGCCGGGGTTTTGGGTTACATAGTAAATAGTACTGCCCACTGTAGCTGTTGAAGGCGTTGGTGCAGTAGTTGTACCTGTGCCCCCCGTCGCCGTTAAATACCATAGTAAATT
The DNA here is from genome assembly GCA_031424845.1 of Ferruginibacter sp. Taxonomy (GTDB): domain Bacteria; phylum Bacteroidota; class Bacteroidia; order Chitinophagales; family Chitinophagaceae; genus Ferruginibacter. Next base: position 5,702 of record JANPIF010000263.1, on the reverse strand, counting down.
AGTACCTGTCGCAGTGAGTGGGGTCGCTGTCGCTCCCTGGCAATATATTACAGGAGTTGTTACCGTAGGTGCGGGGGCGACAGTATTTACAGTTACAGTTATAGTTGCTCTGGGACTTTCACATCCATTGTTAGATTGACTTACATAATAGTTTGTAGAACCTAATGCTGTAGTTGAAGGTGTTGGTGCAGTTGTACTTCCTGTGCCACCTGTAGCCGTTGTATACCAAAGTAAATTAGTACCGGTAGCTGTAAGGGGGACAGCAGTAGAATTTAAGCAATATATAACTGGTGATGTAACCGTAGGTGCTGTAGGCAGTGCGCCTACATTTACTGTTATAATTGCTCTCGGTCCTTCACATATACCTACGGTCTGGCTCACATAATAATTTGTGATACCAACAGTTGTTGTGATAGGTGTTGGTGCTGTTGAACTTCCAGTACCGCCAGTTGCAGTTGTATACCACAATAAATTGGTGCCGCTGGCAGAAAGCTGTACTGCAGTAGCATTCAAACAATAATTTATAGGAGTCGTTACAGTAGGCGCAGCTGGAGAAGCATTTATTGTAACAACAATAGAAGCTCTTGGACTTTCACAAGAACCTGAATTTTGGGTAACATAATATGTTGTGCTACCAATAGTGGCAGTAGATGGTGTTAAAGAAGGAACCCCTACCCCTCCTGTCGGTACAGTATAATACAATAAATTAGTTCCTATGGCAGTAAGTGGAACTGCAGTAGCTCCCTGACAATATGTAATAGGAGAAGTAACTGCAGGTGCTGCTAAAGTGGACCCGACCGTAATACTTCCGCTAGCAGTTACAGCTGCACAAGGACCTGTGGTTGTTACAATATAATTGTATGTCCCATTAACCGTAGGCGTTCCACTTATTGTAAAAATGCCACCGCTAAAAGTACCTGTAACTCCTGCAGGTAAACCTGTTACCGTGGCACCAGTAGCTCCACTGCCGGCAGCATAGGTAATATTTGTAATAGGATTATTTGTACAAACACTTTGATTAGCAGTATTTGCCGCTGAAGTAAGGGTTAAAGTTGCTGTAGGATTTACGGTTACAGTTACACTTTTTGTAACAGGGCAATTAGCTGTTGATATACTTGAAACAGTATATGTTGTTGTTACTAATGGAGTAGCAATGACAGTAGCCCCTGTAGTAGTATTTAATCCCGTTGCCGGAATCCAGGTATATGTTCCATTTCCTCCAGAAGCTGTTAAAGTAACACTACTACCTAAACAGATAGATGGTGCACTAGGCGTAATGGCTAATACACTTACACCAGAAACTGTAGATATTACAAAATCACACACATCTCCTGCAAAACCATCGAACATTAAATAATAAGTAGCACCTACTGTAAGTCCTGTTCCTGTAATTAATGTTGGAGGGCCGCCAATAGGTGTAGGTAAAATTTGGAAATAACATCCAAAACTATTCACCGCTCCAGAACCACATCCACCATTATAGAAAAACATTTGAATTCCTAGATTCATAGTAGTAGATGTAACATATACATTGAAAGTGGCTGTAGTTGCCGAAGCTACAAATGTTACAAATGAATTGTTTTCGATTGAACCACAGAATGCAGTTGTTAATTCAGGCCATGAATTAGGAGTATGTGGAGTAGTGTTTCCACAATATCCATTAAAATTACAAACCGGTGTAGCCGTTGCACATGTCAAACCCGCAGGAACATTTCCTGAACATGTTGGCAAAGGTGCAGGTGTACCTACACAAATATTGAAGGTAGCATCAGTAATAATTGTGGTAACATTCGTATAAACTCTTACATAATACACGTTTCCTGGAATTAGACTATTAAAACCAAGGGTATTTGCATTTGCACAACCCACCTGAGTAAGTGCGGCACAAGTTCCACTATATACCACCATTGTCATACTATTTGCCGGACTAATATTAAGTAGACTTAAATAATTATTAGTTGCAGTAGCAGTAAATTTAAACCAAACATCATCATTCCATCCATTAACAGCGCCGCAAGTAGGGTTAGTTAATGTAGTAGATTGAGTAGCTCCTTGTGTAGAACCTGCTGTAACTACTGCGCAATTTAAATCAGGATTAACTGTAAGGTTTACAGCCCCTGCGCAATTATCATTAGCAGGCGGTGGCGGCGGTGTACCTATACATAAATTAAAAGTTGCTTCTATGATTGGGCTGTTACCTGTGGTATATACCCTCACATAATATGTTTGACCGACGGTTAAACCTGCAACTCCGTATAAATTTACTGCAGAGCATACAAGCTGCGTCAGTGCCGTACAAGGTCCGCTGTAAACAACCGATGTCATAGCTGTACTACCTGATATATTGAGCAGGCTGATTCTGTGGGTGGTGTTGGTAGCTACAAACTGAAACCATACATCATCATCTATACCGGCTGCACTGCACGTAGGTACAGGCGCTGTGCTTGATGGCGTAGCACTGGCTGTATTACCTGCCGTTACTGTCCCACATAAGTAATCCGGGTTCACCGCCGCCGTTATTGCTCCTGCACAGTTATCATTGGCAGGTGGTGGTGGTGGTGTACCTACGCATATATTAAAATTTGAATTGTTGCCTATTACTATATCATTGGTAAACACTCGTACAAAATAAAAATTCCCTGCTGTTAAACCCGATAACTGCAGTAATGACGTTGTGCTGCATCCTATCTCATTGGCAAATCCACAAAAACCTTCATACACTGTTATTACAATAGCTGTTGGGCCACCTGTTATATTCAATAAACTGATACGGTGTGTTGGACCCGTTGCCTGAAACCTATACCACACATCATCATCCGATGCATTCAATATGCCACATGATGGTGGCGTAAAGCCTGTTGTTGCTGTTGCACTTACCGTAGTGCCTGCTGTTACCGTACCGCAACTTAAATTAGGATTTACAGGCAGGGTAATGGCACCGGTGCAATCATCGTTTGCCGGTGGCGGTGGTGGCGTGCCCACGCATATATTAAAACTGGCATTGGTTCCTACTACCGCGGTAGTGGTATATACCCGTACATAATAGGTAGCACCCGGCGTTAAGCCTACCAAATTTATTAAATTGGTGGTGTTACAGTTTACATGCACCAACGAGGTACAGTTGCCGCTGTATATATTAAATGACATGGCTGTGCCTGCTGTCAGTATATTGGTTAAGCTAATACGGTGTGCTGCCCCAGTGGCTACAAATGAAAACCATACATCATCGTTGGCTCCTGTTGGGTTACAGGTAGGTGCCGGTAAATTGCTGGAGGTTGTCGCACTCGCCGTAGTGCCTGCTGTTACTGCTGTACAGCTAAAGTCTGGATTTACTGTAAGGGCTATTGCTCCTGTACATTCATCATTGGGTGGCGGCGGCGGTGTGGTACCTACACATATATTAAAGTTGGCAGTGGCTGCTGTTGTTACATTGGTATATACTCTTACCCGGTAAGTGGCTCCTACTGTTAAGCCCGCTACATCAAGGGTATTGCCTGCTATACACCCTACCTGTGTAAGTGCTGTACAGGCGCCGCTATATACGCCTATTACCATGGCGGTACTGCTGCCTGTTACATTTAATAAACTTACTCTGTGAGATACCGATGTTGCTACAAAAGTGTACCATACATCATCGTTGTTAGCGCCTGCTAGACCACAGCTTAAGGCAGGTGTGGTAGCAGATGTGGTGGCATTGGTAGTGGTACCGGCTGTTACTGTACCACAAAGTAAATTTGGATTTACCGTAAGCGACTGTGCCGTGGCACACTCATCGTTTGCAGGTGGAATGTTGGCCGTTGCGCATATACTAAATCTTCCGGTCTCGCCTATAAAACCCCACATCCTTATATAAATCACCGTTCCGGCTGCGGCTGTTACCGTTAGCTGCGGCATCTGGCTCGGACCAAAATTATCATTACAACCTACTTCTGTTAGTACAAGGCTCGATGGGCAGGTTCCCGTAGCCGTATAGGCTGACATGGCACCGTCCGTTAATGCTATTTGTGGTGGTGCTGCACCGGGGCCGCTTAAGGTGGATATCGTAACAGAGGTAGCCGTTGGTGGCACGGTTACTTTAAACCATACATCGGCGTCCACAAAGCCACCACAACTTGGTAAAGGTATGCCGGGTGCCGTTGAATTGCTCGCATCTACATTGGAAAATACCTGAAAACTACAGGCTGCTGCAGGTGTTAACGTGATGGCATTGCAAGGCTCATCGTTGGATGGTACCTGCGCAAAAGATTGCATAGCTGTCATTAACAGCAGCAACATCATCAACAGCGGCGCCTGCACTTTCTTTAATAACAAACAACAAAGCTCTTTTCTTGTATAATTATGCATGGGTGTTTTTTTAATGCGTGTATTATTTATTAAATATCTGTTTCTGTTTCTTTATTGATTTAATGGTTCAACTGTGTTTTTGCTGCGGCTATCTTCTTGGCTAACTGACCGGTTAACATGTCCCAAAACATAACAAAATCTGCCGACAGGCTATACAACGGATATGTAAAAGTTGCGGGCCTGTTCTTCTCTACAAAATAATGACCTATCCAGGCAAAGCCATACCCTATTACAGGAATCAATGCAAAAAACCACCATCTTCCGCTTACGATTCCGGCTGTTAAAAAACACAGCAACAGCAAGGTTCCTACAAAATGCAAACGCCTGTTGGTAACGCTGGCATGTTCGGTTAAATAATAGGGATAAAAGGCTTTAAATGTCCGGTATTGTTTTGCTGTTGACATGGAGTTAGTTTTTTCCAATATCAAATCTTAATCCTATCTCATGGGCGCCTGAGCCCCCGTCATACACACTGATGGGGTTGGTATACGCATCATAACTGTAAGATATATTGAGCTTGTCTGCTATTTTTAAACCTGTCTGAATGCTGTACAACTGGCGCACTCTATAGATAAAACCAAACCATATCTTATCCTGATAATCCAGTTTTACCCCTGCTTCAAACTCAGTGGGTGAATTTTGTATAACCCTTACCAAAGCATTGGGAATTAAATAAATATCGTCTCCTGTCTGTATTTTATAATTGGCTAAAAAATTATAATGGCGGTAGAGTTTGCCGCTGATCTTGGCATTGGGTACATCGGCTAACTGCAGCTTTGATTGTATCAACTGGCTCACTGCTGCACCCGCACTTAATTTACCATCGGTATAGTAAACGCCCGCGCCGGCATCTATGCCAAACTTGGAAGAGGCGCCGCCTAAGGCAGGATCATTGCCCAACGCTGCCAATACTTTTCCTTTATCCAAGGCATACTGAAGGCCTCTTAGCTCTATGCCTAAGCCTACTTTCTTTTTTTCATCCAACGATATGATGTGTTTGGAAAATGCTAACTGTATGCCTGTGCGGCTGGTCGGACCCGTCTCGTCACGGTAAACATAACCGCCCAAACCGGCTTTGTACTTCTCCATGTTAACATCACCATACACCATATACGTACGGGGATTACCCGGAAAAGATGACCACTGACTACGGTAGCTTACGCCTACCATATCCTGGTTGGCTATGCCGGCAGCTCCTGCATTGAGCATAGAATTATGCTGCAAATACTGACTCATAAAGTGCAACTGCTGACCATTACTGCTATAAACAACAACCTGCATTAAAATTAATAGGTAAAATTTTCTCATCTGCTGGAATTTTGTATTCCCCCTAAAGTTATAAAAAATTGTTAATTAGT
>JANPIF010000262.1:0-6073 GCA_031424845.1 Ferruginibacter sp. | reverse complement strand
ATACATACCAGAAAAATTATCTCTACTACAAAAAATACAATTTAGGTTATTTAAATTATTTCGACTTCGTAAAGCAGCAAGAGTAAAGTTATACAAAGGGTTTTCTAATGGAACTTCCTGTCATATTTATGGTCATGCACTTTCATTATCCCCTTTAGAAAAAAAACATTACCGTTCTTTTTTTTTATATAATGCCATTGCTTTGTTAAGACTTTTTATGGTAAGGCCTATAAAAAATGCTACTGTAAAATTAGTTTGGAACAATACCATGTATGAAACCACAACTGCAAAAGATGGTTTTTTTAAATTTGATTGGGATAACGGTGAACGGCTCTTACCAGGTATGTATACTGCAAAAGTAATGTTGATGAAAAGGAATTATAACAATGTTGTAAAAGCGGAAGCTGAACAGGATATAATTGTTCCTTCCACTACTACTTACTCATTTATTTCAGATATAGATGATACGTTTTTAATATCCCATTCGTCTAACCTAAAAAAGCGGCTGTTTGTGTTGCTTACAGAAAATGCTCGAAGCCGTAAACCTTTTGATGGTGCAGTAAAACATTATAGAATGCTGCATGGGATAGAAGATGAAGTAGCCACTGATAATACATTTTTTTATGTGTCTAGCAGTGAGTGGAATTTATATGATTACATTAAGGAGTTTGTACAAGAGTATAAATTGCCTGATGGGATTTTTTTACTAAATCAAATTAAAACTTTTTCAAAATTATTTTCAACAGGACAAAATAACCATAATGGAAAATTTACCAGAATCGTAAAAATTATAGAGGCTTTCCCAAATCAAAAATTTGTGTTGCTGGGCGATGATTCACAAAAGGATATTGATATTTATACATCAATTGTAGAACACTTTCCGCAAAGCGTGTATTGTGTGTATATAAGGCGTGTAGGAACTCCAGAAAAAGAAAATGTGCTCTTCAAACAAAAGCAAATTGAAAGCAAGGGCGTATTATTTTTTTATTTTGCTCATAGCGAAGAAGCCATTTTACATTCTCAAAAAGTAGGACTTATTAATTAGATTAAAGATTTTGTTGCAGCTTACTTTTTTCTGTTTTTACTAAAAACCATCTGGCAAGTAATAACCAAATTAATCCCAGGCAAAATCCTGCAATTACATCACTTGCATAATGTAGCCGTAAGTACACCCTGCTAAATCCTATCAAAAAAATGAATAAGTATGTACAAAAAATGAGTGACCATTTTAAAAATGGCGTTTTCACGTTTTTATAAATTACATAACCAATGATGCCATAAAATGTAAAAGAGCTAAAAGTATGACCGCTAGGGAAGCTGTAACCATGCACTTTGGCAATAAGAGGCACGAGTGGTCTTTCCCTTTGTAATAAAAATTTTATAGTAAACATTACGACTACGCTCGTTAATGATATGGTTGTTATTTTAAAAGCCGCAGCACGGTTTACTTTCCAAAAAAGGAAATAGGCAATTAGCAGTAAATTGGCGGGTAACAAAAAATTTTGCGATCCTAAAAATGTAATCACCAACATAATGGCCGTATTAGTTTTATTTATGTATGGCTTTATAAATTCAAACACCTTTTCATCAAAGCTTAAGTCTTTTGCAGAAAAAATCATATCAGCAACAATAAATAATCCCCATAGGCATAGCACAAACAAAACAATCATCAGCAATACTGATAATGACAATTTTTTTAAAAAAGAAAAATGAAAGTTTTTTATCATAAAACAAATCACAAAGAATTAAAAATTATTCGCCTGTTAATTTTATACCTGTTTTTTCTAAACTTATTTTTCTTTCTCTATATAAATTTCCAATAGTCATTTTAAACGTTTTTTTACTCATCCCAAAAAATAAATAAATTTCTTCCGGATCACTTTTATCATAATAGGGCAAATAGCCATCGTTTTCTTTTAACAAACGCAAAACTTTTTCAGCTTCTCCTTCAACCCTATTGTAGCCCATCTTTCCCGCTACTACATCTATTCTGTTATCCGGGTATACCTTCTTTATAAAACCTCTAAATTTATCTCCAACACTTATTGTTCTATACACTTCATTAAAATGTAAAACCCCGGTGTGAATATTATTTATAATCATTAAATAACCAATGTCTGTTCGGCGAAGTACTATTAAATCTACTTCCTCTCCTTCGCCTACCGATAAGTTTTCATTATTTAAAAATTGCTCTACTCTTTCAGTTGCTGCAGCTCTTTCGGTTTGTTCATCTCTGTATATTTTTACCAGGTATTCACCCATTGGCCTCATACCTGTTATTTGCTGGCTTTTTGGTACAAATAAATCTTTCATTAATCCCCAATCTAAAAATGCACCTTGCTCCGTTACCGATACAGTTTTAAGTTTTACAAAATCTCCCACAACGCCAAAAGGGTCTTGCGTAGTAGCTATCAGCCTATCTTCCCCATCATGATAAACAAATACTTTTAGTTCATCTCCTTCATTTAATCCTTCAGGTACAAATCTTTTAGGCAATAAAATGCCTTCTGCTCCATCATCTAAATACACACCAAAATCTACTTTGCGCAACACTTTTAAAATATTGTAGTCGCCGGTTTTTATCATAATTTTTTTATTAATCCGGATAAAGGTAAAAAACAAAAATCATCTGAATCTTTTATTGTAGGCTAATCTTAGAGATTTGAAAAATGAGGATTTATTTTTTATTCAGCATTTTGTATCCGTATAACCGCTGTAAGTCAGCAATCTTCCTGGGATTCGGTATTTTGGCACTATATGGGCTAATTTGATAAGCATACACTTTTTCAACTTTTGTGTACTATTTAGTACTGTATGTTTTCCGCCTAATCTGATTTCTCAGTTTAAATTATAAAATCATTGTACTATTATTTGTATGTATTTCAAATTCGTTAATTTCACTTTATAAATTAGTTTAATAAATATTTTAAAATTGTAATTTGAAAGTATAAAAATCATTTTAAAATAAAACTGAATGGAATATTTTTCAATTCCAAAAAATTAAAAATGAAAAATTATTAATGAAAGCTATTATTCCCGTAGCAGGCGCAGGTACCAAACTTCGTCCACACACATACACACAACCTAAAGCACTTATACCCCTTGCGGGCAAAACCATACTTAGTATTATTATTGATCAATTAAAGGATGCAGGTATAACCGATTTTATTTTCATAATTGGTTATTTGGGCGATAAAATTAAAGACTATGTTGAACTAAATTATCCTGAATTAAATTCGCATTTTATTACCCAAAACGAACGACAAGGTACCGGACATGCTATCGATATTACCAAGGAAATTGTAGGGAATGATGAGTTATTAATTGTACTTGGAGATACCATTGCAGAGTATGATCTTGCTGAGATGATTCGTTCTCCCTTTTCAATTTTAGCTGTGAAAAAAGTTGATGATCCACGGAATTTTGGTGTAGCAGAAATTGGTGAGGAGGGTGTTATTACACGAGTGGTTGAAAAACCTGCTATTCCAAAAAGTAATATGGCACTCGTAGGAATTTATAAAATAAAAGAAACAGATATTCTTTTTGAATGCCTGAACAAAATAAAGGAAAGGAAGTTGCGTAGTTACGATGAATCAAACCTTACTGATGCACTAGATTGTATGATACAAAATGGTACAATATTTTATCCTATGAAAGTGGCCAACTGGTTTGATTGTGGTAAAAAGGAATCGTTAATTGCATCAAACGCTATTTTATTACAAAAATTTGGTAACACAGTTTCAGAAGCGAGCCATCATAAAAATACTATAATAATTCCTCCGGTAAGTATTGGTGCCGGTTGTATCATTAATAATTCTGTTATTGGTCCTAATGTTACCATTGGAGAAAACACTACCATTAATCATGGAATTATAAAAGATTCCATTATTGGAGCTTATTCCAACTTATATGAAATAGTTTTAAATAATTCACTTATTGGCAGCGATGCTGAAGTAAAAGGTGTAAGCAGAAACCTAAATATTGGTGACAATACCTCTATTGATCTCGGTGGTAGTAGTAGATAATTATAATGTATGAATGTTTTTTCAAACGAAATAACTGAACTTTTTAATATTGATAAGCCTATTGTACAAGCAGGTATGATTTGGGCAAGTGGTTGGCAGCTTGCAAGTGCAGTAAGCAATGCAGGGGGTTTAGGTATGATAGGTAGCGGCAGCATGTACCCTGATGTTTTAAAGGAACACATTATTAAGTGCAAAGCTGCAACGGATAAACCTTTTGCAGTAAACATTCCTTTGCTGTATCCGGATATTGATAAACATATTAATATTATTATTGAGCAGAAAGTACCCATTGTTTTTTCAAGCGCAGGCAATCCAAAAACATTTACTTCTGTTTTAAAATCAGAAGGTATAAAAGTAGTGCATGTAGTAAGCAGCAGCAAATTTGCCCAGAAGGCAGAAGATGCAGGTTGCGATGCAGTGGTAGCCGAGGGTTTTGAAGCAGGTGGTCATAATGGAAGGGACGAAACTACCACATTTGTGCTGATACCAGCAGTTAAAGAAAAAGTGAATATACCTGTAATTGCTGCGGGTGGTATTGCCACAGGTCGACAAATGTTTGCAGCAATGGTACTTGGTGCAAGTGCGGTGCAAATAGGCAGCAGGTTTGTTGCAAGTAATGAAGCATCTTGTCATCATAATTTTAAAGAGGCCGTTATAAATGCGATGGAAGGAGACACTGAGTTATCTTTAAAACAACTTACACCGGTGAGATTGTTAAAAAATGACTTTTATAAACAAGTAAAAAATGCGGAGGCTAATCATGCATCTGTTCCACAATTGGAACATTTGCTTGGTCGTGGAAGAGCCAAATCTGGCATGTTTGAAGGGGATTTGGTAAACGGAGAACTAGAAATAGGACAAGTAAGTAGTCTTTTAAAAAACATCATTCCAGCTGCAGATATTGTTAATGAACTATGGTCTGACTATAACGATATATGGAACCACTTTGGCAAATAATCCTATATTTGCCAATTAAAAAAAATAGTCACTTAATCCCTACAGTAATGCATAGAGGATCACTGGGTTTTATTCTTAGGTTCATCGTATCTTTTGTTTTAATATTTACCACACTTTTTACTTACAGTCAGCCTCCAACTAATTCTGGTGGTGTTCCCACAACCCCTACATTACCTCAAGGAGTAACTCCTCCCGTTAATATGACAAATCCTCAGCTTCAAACACTGCTGATCGATCAGAACAAAGGTGCTGGAGATGATATGAATGCTAAGTTGCAAAACAACCGTATCATAAAGGATAGTTTAACGCAAAACGGTGGTATAAACATGGCATATAGTCCAAAAAATACTTATGGGGCTAATGTATTTGCAAATGCTGCTCAATACAGTATTACAGAGCTATCAACTCCGCCACTAGATTACCCTATCGGTGTTGGAGATAATGTTGTAGTGTCAATGTATGGCGGGGCTGAATTTCAAGGGAAGTATGTTGTAGGAACAGATGGTTCAATCTTTCCAAAAGGAATGGGTAAAATATATGTTGGCGGAGTTACATTTCAAAATGTACAAAGAATGCTTTACTCCCGCTTTGCTGCAGTTGTACCCGCAGGAACAAATATCGATATAAGTTTGGGTGAACCCCGTACAATAAATATTAATGTTGTAAATGAAGTAAGAAATCCAGGTATTATAACGGTATCCGCTTTTAGCAATGCTTTTAATGTAATAGCGAGGGCAGGGGGTGTTACACCAACAGGTAACCTTCGTAATATACAGATAAAAAGAAACGGTAGAGTAATAGAAGAACTTGATGTATATAAATATTTACAGACTGGAGATTTTGGAAGACATATTTATTTACAGAACAATGATTTTATTATCGTTCCCTTTTATGAGAAAAAAGTTTTGGCTACTGGTCAATTTTGAATGCCTATGTATTATGAGTTTAGGTAGGATGAGGGTGTAAAGTCATTTTTAAAATACAGTGGAGGTTTAAATCCTGATGCACTTGCCTCAAACCTGACGATATTAAGATCTCAAAATGAAAGCCAAAATTTAAAAAATGTAAATGCCAATGCCATATTAAAATTA
>JANPIF010000261.1:0-7524 GCA_031424845.1 Ferruginibacter sp. | reverse complement strand
TTTTAAAAAGTATTTTGGACCTGCATTGGATTGTGCAGATACAATTGTTGAAAATGCAGTTAAAATAAAAAAGAAACAGCCGAAATGGAACAACTTATTCTTCATATAATAAATAGGATGGTTTTAATAAAATAGTAACGCTAAAATATCACATTTATTTAATTCAGTCTGTTAAAAATTTAAACAATTCTAACCACCGGCAGCCATTTACAATCATTAAAGGTTGCCTCTTGCCTCCTGTTCCCTTTCCAATGCTTCAAACAAGGCTTTAAAATTTCCTTTACCAAAGCTCTTTGCACCCTTCCGTTGTATTATTTCAAAAAATAAGGTTGGTCTGTCCTGCAATGGCTTACTAAATATTTGTAATAGATATCCCTCATCATCCTTATCTATTAAAATACCCAATTCACTTAAAGGTGCAAGGTCTTCATCTATTTTGCCTACACGGTCCAATACATCTACATAATAGCTTGCAGGTATTTTTAAAAACTCCACTCCCCTGCTTTGCAAGTCTGTTACAGTTGCTACAATATCTGCTGTTGCAATGGCCACGTGCTGCACACCTTCACCATTATAAAAATCAAGGTATTCCTCCACCTGGCTTTTCTTTTTACCTTCTGCAGGTTCGTTTATAGGGAATTTTACAAACCCATTTCCATTACTCATCACCTTGCTCATTAATGCAGAGTACTCAGTAGAAATATCATTGTCATCGAAGCTTAAAATATTTTTAAAACCCATTACTACTTCATAAAATTTTACCCAGGGGTTCATCTGGTTCCATCCTACGTTTCCTACACAATGATCTACGTATAACAAACCTGTAGATGATGGATTATAAACACTTTCCATCTTTCTAAAGCCTGGCATAAATACACCATTGTAATTTTTTCTTTCAATAAAAAGATGAACCGTTTCTCCATAAGTATGTATGCCACTCATTACAACTTCACCATTATCGTCAGTAAGATTTTTGGGCTCTAAATAACTTTTGCCGCCACGCTTTGTTGTTTGCTCCCAAGCATCTGTAGCATTGTTTACCATAAGTGCAAGTACTTTTACACCATCGCCATGTCTGGTTACATGTTTGGCTATTTCATGGTCTTCCCGCAGTGCAGTTGTTAAAACAAATGTGAGTTTATTTTGGCGTATTACGTAACTCACTCTATCCATCAGTCCTGTTTCAGGCCCGGCATAAGCAAGGCTTTGAAACCCAAAAGCTGTTTTGTAAAAGTGCGCAGATTGCTTTGCATTACCTACATAAAATTCTACATAATCGGTACCCATCAGCGGTAAAAAATCTGCTGCTGCTAGGTTGTTTTCTTGTTGTATTGTTGCTGTATTTTCCATTAAAATATTGTTTTTTAGCCGAGCAAAGACATAGCTATGTGCAGCATTAGTGGCGTCGCACATTTCATCTTCAGCACTTTTCTCAACTTTAATTGTGTGATATGATTGCCAAACAAAAGGGTATTAGAAAAAGGGGAGTTATTTTAATTCATCCATGGCAAGCACTTCCATGAGCAGGTTATAGTTGCAGCGCTTATCAGTAAATATTTTATGTGCGTAATCCGGAGTCATTACTAACAAATTTAATGGATTTTATTTAGTAAAATTAATTACAACTCCACTTTACTTTTTTTTAATGACTTTTTGATTGCAGCAGGTTAAAAATAAAATATTAGTACAAAAAAAACAGTCCTTATTAGGACTGCTTTTTTACAAATTGTTCAAATAATTTTATTGACCACCACTCTGTTGTTGTTGTTGCATTTGTTGCTGCATTTGCTGTTGCATTTGCTGCTCTTCCATTTGCTTTGCAGCTTCTGGATTAGCTTTTCTTAAACTATCTGTATATTTTTTTTGCAAATCCATCATTTTCTTTTGCTGTGCTGCCATTGCTGCTGCAGCCTGTGCCTTGTTTAGCACATCTAATACTTCTACTTCAAAAATTAAATTTTCGTTTGGTCCTATATCGCCACCTGCACCTTGTGCACCATAACCAAGACTAGATGGAATATAAATTTTTCCTTTTGTGCCTTTGTTCATCATTTTAAGGCCATCACTCATACCTGTAATTACACCGTTACCAAGAGTCATATCATTTGTAAGGTTTACATTTAAAGGCTCCATACGTCCTTTAGAAGGATCAGTATTAGAATCGAACACTTTGCCTGCTATGGTTTTACCGGTGTAATTAATTTTAGCAATTACTGTAGTATCAATCATAGCGCCAGTACCCATTTGAGTAATTTCTACATATGCCCCTTGTGCAGTTTTTGTAGCTTTTATATTATTTTTTGAAAAATAATCTGTAAGTATTTTATCGTCTTTTACAAGCTGCTCTGCCGATTTAGATTTTGCTATTGCTACCTGTGCTGCTGTATTTGCTTCTCTAGCTTTATCTGCTTCTGCTTGTGTTTTGTAAACATTTATAACTTTTATATTGGTATATAAAAATTTACCTTTTTTCATAAATGGAGGCATTTGCTCAGGTTGTTTTTTAAATACTGTATCTGTAAGCATTTTTGTAGAAAGGCTATCCCCTTTTTTTAATTGCTTAAACAATTTAAAATAAGCAGGTGGTAAGTTTATTGAATCGAATGTAATTATCTGCGGAGCACCCATTGCTCTTGTACTGTTCAATACACTGTCTTTTTTTCCGTCGTTGTAAATAGATGTAAAATGAAATTCTACAAAATCGCCTGGCTTCAAAGTTTCGCCTTTACCGTCAGCAATAATTTTGTATTCCATCCCTTCATCACCTTTTTTGTAAGGAGTGCTACATGCTGCAAAAACTACTGCAACCATTAATAATAAATAAGCGCTTTTTTTCATTGTGTTGTTGTTTTTTAAAATGTATATGTACTTAATTCTTTTCTATGTTCTGCAATGGCTGCTTTAAAATCAGTTACTGCTTTTTCTAAACTATCAGTAGTAGCGCCACCGGCAGCATTAAAGTGCCCACCACCATTAAAATAAGTTCGTGCAAAAGTGTTCACATCAAATTCTCCCTTACTTCTAAAAGAGCATTTTCGCTCTTCTCCTCTATCTATAATGATCGCAGCCAGTTTTATACCTTCAATACTTAATGGATAATTTACCAGCCCTTCTGTATCCCCGGTTTTAATATCAAATTTTATAAGATCTTGCTGCGGAATGGAAATCAGCGCTGTATTATATTCATAAAACACCTCCATACGGTTCAGCAATACATTACCAATAAAACGAAGTCGGGCCTCACTTCCATTATCAAATAAAGCCTCATGTATAGGTGCATGTATTAAACCAAGTTCTTTTAAATGAGCCACCATTTTATGTACACTCGCTGTAGTGCTCGGAAAGCGGAATGAACCTGTATCCGTCATTACTCCTGCATATAAACATTGTGCTACATCAATTGTTATACTATCGCCATAACCTGCATTTACGATAAAGTCGTATACCATTTCGCATGTGCTGCTTTTTCCGGTGTCACTTATTCCATATGCAAATTTTTCTTCTTGAGGTTCTCTGTGGTGGTCAATTAAAATTCTTTCTCCGCTTGCTGCATCCAATGCCTCTTCCATTTTTTTGGTACGGCTTAGTGTATTAAAATCTAAACAAAAAAGCCAATCTGCACTTTTAATTAACTCATTGGAAGTGTCAGTTTGCCTCTCATAATCCAATACAGTATTAATGCCGGGCATCCAACCAATAAAGGAAGCCCAATTGGTAGGTGAAATTACCTTAGCATCGTGCCCAAGTTGTTTTAAGAAATGATATAAACCAAGTGTAGATCCCATAGCATCACCATCAGGTTTTTGGTGCATGGTTATTATCACTTTTTTAGGAGTGGTAAGTTGACTGAATAAATTGTGTATTAACTGCATAAGGCGGCGCAAAAGTAAGTAAAAACATCGTTTTAATGAGATAAATTGTTTGATACCTAAATGCCTGCAATTAAAAGATATTTCACCCAAAATTTAAGGTGAGATAACTTTTATTAATTGTAAAACGCTTACAAATAATTTATTGCATAATAAAAGTTGAAAAATGAACTATGGCTGAAAGGCTGCCCGATAGTAGTGAAAAGCCCACAGAAACGCCAAAAGCGTTGCGAGGACTTGTAACGAATAGCGGGGCAAAAAGCTGATAAATGTTACTTGTTTCACAGCCCCCAATTTTGTTTTTAAATAAATAATACGACCCTGTTTATTATGTAACTATTCCCCTTATGTGGTATTGCTCAATGGAATGATAGCTTTTATCTTGCTTAAAATAGAAACCACATGAAAAAGCTATTGTACATTTTACTGCTATTCTTTTCCTTTAATATAAATGCTCAAAATGTAGGTATTGGTAATGCATCACCAAATGAAAAACTGGATGTAACTGGTAATATAAATGTAACGGGGACTATTAAAGCAAATGGTGTAGATGGGACAGCTAACCAAGTGCTTATGAAAAACAGCAGTGGCAATTTTTCTTGGGGGAATATTGGCGATTTTAAAAGCATTGCTACTTTTACTGATACAGCTACTGCAAATATTTCCTGGAATGTACCTGCAAATACAACCAAAATTTGGGTTGAGCTTTGGGGTGGCGGTGGTGCAGGTTTAGATGCAGGCGGTGGTGGTGGCGGCTATATGAGTTTATTATTTGATGTGGTACCTGCTCAAAATTTACTATTAACTGTAGGAAAAGGCGGAAAAGATGCATCTATAATAAGTGGGTCACTTAAATATAACCAGTCAGGTACAGGCAGCAGAATTGATATAGCAGGTACAGCTTTTATTGCAAACGCAGGCAATGGTGGAGCTACAAGTACTGGTTTTACCTTTCCTCAATATTCGCCTGGTACAGGCGGCACCTATTTTACTTTTGTGCCTGCAAGCTTATCGCCCCGAGGTTCATTTTATTGTGAAGCCGGCCAAAATGGTGGCGGATACAAACAAACCTATGAGGCAGTAGGAACCAATCAATATTTTTTACATAAAATGTATGGTTTTGGCGGCGCCGGTGCTCATACTGTTGATTACATTGCTGAACCTGCAATTGAGACTTACTCCATAATAATATCACCTGCATCTACAACGCAAACCGGTCACAGTGTTTCAAGGTCAGGCATATTTCCTGGCGGAGGAGGTGGTGGTTCAGCAGGCTTTGTAAACGATTCGAGATCCGGTGCAAATGGTTTAATACTTATTCATTATTAAAAATGCCGGTTATTTACCTTAATTTTTATAATGGTCAGATGTACATTGAGTATTAATTCTAGCTAAATTCTTATTGCCTAAATAAATTTCATGTTATTTCTTTCAGGAAGTGCATAAATAATGGAGTTTAAACTACGTTGAGAAAAAGGGTTAAAAAACGGATTTTTACATGCGGCTTTATTTATATATTTGTAATGTCTTAGAAATTATTTTCCACAACCCTTTAGAAAATATAAGATACCTCTTCAAAAATAATGTTGAAAGTAATGCAGGAATTATTTCTATATGCATTTACTAAATGCTGTAAAATTTGTGACCCCAACAAATTGATTTTTATTGTTTGTAAATGGTAACCCCACCTATTTACGTTTGTATGTTTTTTACCCATTGTAAGAAAAACTAAAGAAGAAATAGAACATTAAACATGTTGTGTTTTCATCAGATTCACTCAGCGCCATTATGCTGAGAGAATTTGAATGTGCACACTACATGTTACAATTAGTAACCTCAAAAATTTATTTTTTTATTGTTTGCACCAGCTGTGTAACATACTATTCTTCATTTTAAATTTTATAAACAATGAGTAATCACATGATTAAAACTGAAAACGAAATGCCATCAACCGGAAGTGAAATGCCGCCGGGAAACATGACAGACAGCCCTGAAAATCTTAACGATCAAATGCCTAAATCAGAGAATGAAATGCCTCCTGGAAACATGGTGCACAACGCCGAAAATTTTAGTAATGAAATGCCACTAGGCGGTGGCGGTGGTGAAATGCCTAGAGGTAACATGACAGAATCGAATGATAATTTTTCTGACCAACTGTCTCCATCGAATATGGGTGGTAATGAAATGCCGCCTGGTAAAATGACAGACAGTAATCAAGTTTCCGGTAGTGTACAGGCGTTATCTGATGTAAACGAAATGCCTCTTGGAAATATGAATGGCGATGCTGCAGCCGGTAATGCAGAGCAGGATAAAGCAAAAACAATTGAAATACCCGGTACTTGGAAACTTCAAATGACCTATATATCTGCGTAAACTATTATTATAAAAAATCAATAAAATTATCATAATGAAAAAAAAACAAACAATAACCATTCAAGAAATTGAACAGGAAACTGCTGCCAAAGACTTCGTACCACAAACTGCTAATTTAGCTGAAGGTGCAACAGGGGATGATGTGAAAAGATTGCAGCAATATCTTACCAACTTTGGATATTTTTCAGATCATGTAGATCCTGAATTTTCAGGAAACAATTTTATAGCAGGGTTACCTTCTTCGCCAGAAAAAAAAGGCAAGTTTGATACTAATACTACCGAAGCATTAATTAAGTTTCAGGAGTTTAATGGCTTAACGCCTACAGGAGAAATGGATGAACCAACATTGGCACTAATGACCAAGCCCCGCTGCGGCTTTCCTGACACAGCTGAATTTGTAGCACAAGGAAATAAATGGACAACAAATAATTTAACCTACGGGTTTCAAAACTTTTCTACAGACCTTACACAGGCGCAGGTGCGAACTGCTATTGCGCAGGCTTTTAGTTTATGGAGTGCTGTAACACCCCTCAGGTTTACTGAAATCCCCTTTGCCAGTAACCCACACATAAAGATTCGTTTTGTAACGGGTAATCATGGCGATGGAAGTAATTTTGATGGCGCAGGAGGAGTGTTGGCACATGCATTCTACCCGCCGCCAAATGGTGGTGACCTTGCAGGAGATGCTCATTTTGATGAAGCAGAAACCTGGTCTGTAAATTTACCGGTTACAGGTATTGATTTAGTAACGGTAGCTGCTCACGAATTTGGTCATTCATTAGGATTAGCTCACTCAAGTGTAGCTGGCGCATTAATGTATCCTTATTATGGCGGAGCGCATAGAAATTTGGAAGCTGATGACATTGCAGGAATACGATCAATTTATGGTTCTGGAACAAGATGGTCTCATTGGGAATCTTTAGGCGGAGTACTTACATCCGGGCCAGGTGTGTGTTCGTGGGCTTTAGGGCGGCTCGATGTTTTTGTAAGAGGTACTGATAATGCATTATGGCATAAATGGTTCAGCGGCGGCTGGTCAGGTTGGGAATCTCTGGGTGGGGTTATAACATCTGACCCTGCAGCGGTATCATGGAGCAATGGCAGAATAGATGTTTTTGCAAGAGGTACCGATAATAGATTGTGGCACAAATGGTTTCAAGGCGGTTGGTCACATTGGGAATCTCTTGGTGGCGTTCTTACATCCGGCCCTGCAGTATGCTCATGGGCAAATGGCAGGTTAGATGTTTTTGTTAGAGGTACTGATAATGCTTTGTGGCATAAA
>JANPIF010000260.1:0-12928 GCA_031424845.1 Ferruginibacter sp. | reverse complement strand
ATTAATAATTTCAAAATTAATAACCTTAGCCGTACTATCATTATTTATAGAGGTTACAACAGCATTGCTTCTTAGGTTCGGGTTTATATAACCATCAAATTTTGTAGGATACAGTAGAGGGTTAATCTGCGAATTTGTGGGATTTCCGGTATTTGGATAACCGCCAATTACAACTCTGTTATTTGTCAATCTAAAATTTGAATATGCATCTGTTGTTGAAGGACTGTAATTTCCCATTGCGACTTTAATGGTATCGCTACACCTATAAAAAGCAGCTTGTAAATCAGTAAACGCATTTGCCCAACTTAAACCATTATTTAAACCGGTAGCATTTTTGTTTACATACAATACACCTGCTTGCGCAAGAACCGGAGGTTGCACTTCGTAAGCACCCATATCTACTATACCATTTTTTATTCTGGCATTTCCTGTAATATCAGTTGCAACATTTACAAAAACATTGTTGCCGGTATTTATTGCCGGGCTGCATGGGTTTAACAAACTCAGTCCATCATCTGTAGTAAAATATAAATTATCTGCACCGGCTATGTTTGAGGTGTCGATAAATTTTGGCTCTCTACCATTATAATTTGCATGTGTATATATTTCTGTAATTGAATTTTGGATATTTAAAATTGTATATACATCATTTTCAAAATCAACAGTATCCTTACTGAAATATAAACCATTGTTATAACTGATGCTATTTTGAATTTGAACATAGCTTGTGTCGTGAAAATTACTGATTCCGTAATTTTTGAATATGGTACTATTTAAAATTTTTAATTTACTGTTCTCTACATTTATAGTAAACCTAGATGTATTTTTTGCAACAACAGCATTGCTAATATTAACGGTTGATAAATTTCTAATGTTAATTATTGAAGCAGTATTGGTATAATAAGTTGAAGAACTGTCTTTTTCAAAAATGCAATTATTTAGATTAATATTTGATTGGGTAATGTTTATACCCGCACCCATTGTGCCATTATAATTATTTCGAACCACCATATTTTTTAAAGTTCCTGTTGATGTGTAGCATGAAATTGGCCCATCAGAATTATAAACATTGTCGTACCCTTTTTCAATAATAAATCCATCAATAACAGACCCTTTTGTGTTAGAATTAATTAATATTTTTGTTGTATTATCTGTTAGTGAATTTGATTGGCCAATTTCCCCACTCATGATGGTTTGATACTGACTAAAATTTCTTTGAGCATCTGTTGGATTTCCTGTATTTGGATAACCACCTAAAATAACTACCGAATCTTTTAATGTAAAAGTATTATTGGCACTCGTACCGGGAGTGTAAATTCCCTGAGCCACTTTTATGGTATCGGCTTTTTTTAAAATTGAAAATGCTTGTGCAAGAGAAGTAAATGCATCTGCCCAACTCGTTCCATTATTTAATCCTGTTGCATTTTGCTTTACGTAGTGGCAAAAATGACCATTTGCAGGGTTTGCAAGATTCAGGTTTATTGTATAATCTTCTGTTTCTCCTATGGTAAAAGAATTGATGCAGGGCGAATTAAAATTACTATTACTTGCTATAACCCTCATTAACGTTGTACCGCCAACCACATTAAAGGGAATATAAACATTTCCTGCAATTACATTTGTACCTACGCCGGTAAATGCTTTTTCATCAGCCGTCAACGTTCCATTTCTATTAAAATCAATATAAACATCTGCATATTTTACAGTAGTATTATTTTTTAATTTTATATAAATAGGTATATAAGAACCATTGTTAATGGTGGTGCTTAGAGTTGTAAAATTGCTATATCCTCCTGCCGGGCAGGTAGGAGAGCCATTGTTGATAGTATTAAAGCGAACCGTATCTATACCTATGGTAGAGCAAACTGCATTGTTGGGCGCACAATAACAATTAAATAAATTTGTACCTGTTACACTTATTGCGTTAGATATAGAACTTGTACCAGAGGCTAAACAGGTATCTACCAACCGATAAAAACTTGTATTATTTTGGCTTAAAGTTAAAGGGTTTAATAAATAGGCCGTGTTGTTGAGGTTTGTCCAGTTTACATTATTTGCACTTTCCTGCCAGGCATACCTCATTTGTGCAGCGTTAGTAGTGGTGCCGGTAGCTGTTAAAGTAAAATTATTATTGGGACAAATTTGTGTAACTGATGCTGCTATGCTGCCTGCCGCAACCGGCCCGGTGCAGTTGGGTGCATTAGCAATATTCAATAAGTAGTCTTCGGTTTCTCCTGTTTGACCTGTACCTGTGCATGCTTCAGTAAAAATATACGGAAGTGGATTTGTACTAAAATACGCTTTGGCCTGAATACGAATACGGGTTGGCCCAAGCAATGCTGTATTAGGTATTGTTATTTGCGATGTGTTTACAAGGGTACTGTAAGGTCCGTTTATAGTAAATTCATTTTGGTCAAACACTCCATTTTGATCGTAGTCTATCCAAATACCCACATAATATGAATAATTATTTGGGTTAGATATTGTATGCTGTATCACTACATTTTGATTTCGGTAACTTGTAGCAGCAGGTAGCGCAGTATAGTTTCCATAGCCGTTAGCAATACAAATGCTGCTGTTATTTATAGCGCCATTATTTATTTTTATATTAGTGAAGGTTTGGACTCCAAAGCAATAAACTGGGCTTGGTGTACAATAACAATTTAAATAAGAAGCATTCGCTATCTGGGTTGCATTACTAATGCTGGACAAGCCTGATGTTACACACGTATCTACATGTCTATAGTAAGTAGTTTGCGCCTGAGTTACAGTTATGTTTTTTTGATAGGTAAAGCCGTTGGTAATATTTACCCAATTTATATTGTCAGTACTTTTTTGCCAGCTATATTTTATCCCTTGTGCAAAAGAAGTAGCATTGGTGTTGTTTAAAGTAAATGATGCATTAGCACAAATATTTGAAACATTACTGGTTACAATACCTGCATTTACTACATTGCAAACCGGTATATTCAATTCAGTGATCTCTACATCATCTATATATGAAGCAGTGCCACTTGCTGCTGCAACGGAGTAATTTTGAAATCCTATATAATAATTATTAGTACTTTCTGCTACAATAGTGTCTATAACCAAATTAAATGGATAAGATGCAACGTAACTATTTCTGATGGTGGATTTAGGGGCGCTATATGTTATAGAAGTGCTGAGGGTTGTTTGAAAACTTGTATTGTTATCTACCTTCGCATAATATTTTATTTGATAATATTTACCCTGCGTAAAAGGCAATGCTTTGGTAAATAACCAACTGTTTGCATTTTGATTATTAGGAAAATAAGCAGCAGAATAGGTTCCTGTATTTTGACTATAGAAATATTGCATCCAGTTGCCTGAATTTGCGGTGTAATTGGCAACTGTCCAGTTATTGGTTTGCAAACCGGTTTCAAAGCCATCAGTTAATAGGATGGTTTGAGCTGAAGATGCCAACGATAATAATGAAATCAAAACACTTAAAAAACAAATTCTGATCTTGTGATTAAATAAGAGTAAATTTTTATTCATATAATACTTTATAGTGATTGTCAAATTATTTAAAGTGCAAATAAAAGTACGAATAAAATATATTAAAATACTTTAATTGAATGGGGATTAGATTATTACGGAATTTTGAAAGTGAAACGTAAATAAATGATTGGCGTTTTCATTGAATAAAAAATTGAAATCAAAATTTAATTTTTTATAAATATATACTTGAAGGACTGATATAAAAAAGTACAAACCTTTGGTAACATATTATAAGAAAAAATGCAAATATTTTTAACCTAAAGGGTACTAACTTTCGTATTGCATACTAAACAAATATTCTTCCTTTTTCTCCCAATAACCCTTTAAGTAATACCAACACGAAAAACCATTGGCAGTTGCAGATATAGGTTTAAATGTTGAAAGGAGAGCATCATGTGTTTTAAACGCTTTGTAGGCTGTCACTTTGCTTTGTATAGTAATGTGTGGCCATAATTTCTTGCGATCGTTTTTAATTAAAAAATTAAATAAATTTTCCTGCATTTCTTTGTGTAATTGCAACAATTCGTCACATTCAATTTCGTAAGCAACACCGTGTTCCTGCAAAACAACATCGATAATATTCAGCTCAAAAGATTTTCTGTTAGCAAATTTTTCTATAATCGAATCAATCTCTTTTTTATTAGATGGCAGTTTATGAAACAGCGTAATGTGTGCATCAACGTAATTGCAGTATGCAGGAAAATGTTTTTTTCGTTCTTCATTAAAAAAAATCTTTGAGGGTTCATCTATTTTTAAAGTGATAACAAGCGGAGGTGATTTTATAATTTTATCCATCAAATTAAAGATAAGTTTCAATACCCATTTTGAAATAACTTACAAATTATTTATAAAAATGCTTCCATGAAAAGGATCATCATTTACATAGGCACCTTAATTCTGGTTTTTTCCTGTTCACAAAAGAAAAGTGGATTTCCTCAAATTACCATTAGTACAAATTATGGAGATATTGAGGCAGAATTATACCCAGCCAAAGCGCCTAAAACAGTAGCTGCCTTTCTATCTTATATTGATAAAGGCTTTTATGAAAATACCAGTTTTTACAGGGTTTTAAAAGATGACGATATGCCGACGGATTACAATACGGGTCTTATACAAGGAGGCACTTGGCCAAATTTAAAAAATGTGCCTGCAATTATGCACGAGCCTACAACAATGAGCGGACTTTCGCATACAAGCGGTACGCTATCCATGGCCAGAACGGGTGCTAATACTGCAACCACTGAATTTTTTATTTGTGTGGGAGATCAAAAAAATTTTGATGCAGGAAACAGTCGTGCAAAAGACACTTTAGGTTTTGCAGCATTTGGAAAAGTTATAGGTGGTATGGATGTGGTAAGAAAAATACATAATACTAAAACCAGCGGTGATCAGTTTCTTGAAAAGATTAAAATTAAAAACATCACAATAAATTAATATAAATGCAATGCTTTAAGAGAGGGTAATATTTCCTCATTCACAATATGGTATAATTGATAATTATATGGCATCAATTTGGATTTGATGTAAGTAATAAATTACCTCAAAAATTATCAATATGAAAAAAATTATTGCTTGTATGTTCATTAGTGTTTGCATGTTTGCTATAAGTGCATCTGCACAAACTCAAACGGTTGAAACGAAAAAGGGTTGGAGCCAAAAGAAAAAAGCTACTGTAATTGGTGCAGCGGTAGGAGCAGGTACTGGCGCAGTAGTAAGTAGGAGAAAGGGTAGAGGTGCAGTAATTGGTGCTGCGGCAGGTGCTGGAGTGGGTTATGCTTATGGAAGACATCGCCAAAAAAAGCATCCTAGAACTACTGTAAAAAGAAAAATAGTAACAAGAAATTAAAATTAAAAATCCCAGTGTTTTCCATCGGGATTTTTAATTGAATATGTGAAAAGTTTATTTAACTTCTACTCCTGTAAACCATATTCTAAATTTACCATCTGCATTTAAATGGTTTGTAGAAATCTTTAATTTTTTAATTTTAATATTATCCTGCCATGTAGTGGATAATGATGATTTTTCTGCATTGCCTTTTCTAAAATTCCATTCTGTTATTAAATAGTTTTTATCTATAAATAAATCATACGCATCTCCTGGTGTGTATCCATCTTTATTATTGTATTGTATAGTGAGCATGGTACATTCTTTTTTGCTGATAGGTGCTACTACATTGCTTTTGGAGGTGATAATTGTACCTGCATCCCAAATTAAGTGATACGGAAAAATAAGCCAATACTGGTCGTTTATAAATCTACCATCTATACTTTTCATAGCAGCACTTTGTATGGTGTCTCTTTTATAAGTTACCGTTTCTTTGCTTGTTACCATCGTTACAGTATTTTCTTTTACATTCCATTTCCAGCTGCGGGTGGTAGCAGGAAATGTATCTCGTTTTACATTAAAAGTATAAGATAAAGTAGATACGTTTTTAAAGTATTTAAACCCATAAGCATCTGCTACTTTTTGGGCAAATTTTGTTGGGTCAGTCTGAGCAAAAATAATGTTGGTACTTAATAATAAAGTGCTAGCAAAGAAAAAACTTAATAGAAATAATTTTTTATTGTTCATATTATAATTTTAAGAGAGTGCGAAAACTAAATGAAATGAATGTTTGCAAATATAAAGCCATCGAGCAGGCAAAAATGACGGAATTAGTTATTTAAAATACAATACTTGTTATTTAAAAAATACATCATACGCAAAACGTATAAGTGTAAGGGT
Organism: Ferruginibacter sp.; assembly: GCA_031424845.1. Classification (GTDB taxonomy): domain Bacteria; phylum Bacteroidota; class Bacteroidia; order Chitinophagales; family Chitinophagaceae; genus Ferruginibacter. The sequence continues at coordinate 6,681 of JANPIF010000260.1, read as the reverse complement.
GACTATCAGTAAAAAGAAAACCCTGATAAATTTATTGCCTTTGTTAATGGCCAACCTTGCACCTACAAAACCACCTGCAGCATTGCATATAGCCATTGGTAATGCAATTGCCCATAAAATTTTACCTTTTAAAATAAATAATGTGATGGAACCAAAATTTGTTGCAAGGTTTACCATTTTCGCATGGGCGGAAGCATGCAAAAAATCAAATCCCATCAAAATAATAAATGCCATTACTAAAAAACTACCGGCACCAGGACCAATGAACCCATCATAAAAACCAATAGTAATGCTTATTAAAATTGAGTAAACTAGTTGTTGTTTTTTGGAATGATTTTTCTCACTATGCTGACCAAAATCTTTTTTTATAAATGTATATACAGCTACTAAAGAAAGAACTACCAATAAAACGGGCTTCATAAAATCGTTGTGTACAATCGATAATAATTCAGAACCTGCAAAGGCACTCACCATGGCAATCAACATCATTGGTAATAATAGTTTCCAGTTTAAAGCTACCTTCTTTAAATACTGAATTGCTGCAATGGCTGTACCGCTAAATGCAGGGATTTTAAGTGAACCAACAACTGAAGAAACTGGGTACTGGGGCATTAAAATTAATCCCATGGGAGTTTGTATTAACCCACCGCCACCTACAATGGCATCTACAAAACCTGCAGCAAAAGCTGCTATGCAAAGAAGTATAATTGTAGTTGTTGCCAAAAAATATGAAATTAATTAATCGATTTTATGAAAACTTGCAGCTATGCCTTTTATAATGGCGGAACTAAAACCCTGATGTTCCATTTCGTTTAAACCTGCAATGGTACATCCTTTGGGAGTAGTTACTTTGTCAATTTCCTGTTCAGGATGTGTTTTTGTTGTAAGCAATAATTCTGCAGCACCCTTTACAGTTTGTGCTGCTATTAAACTTGCGGTTGCTGCATCAAACCCAATTTCTATTCCTCCTTGTACACTTGCACGAATGTAACGCATGGCATAAGCGGTACCACACGCACCCAAAACTGTAGCAGCATTCATTAGCTTTTCATCTATCACCACTGTTTTCCCCAAAGCATTAAACAATGCTTCAGTATATTTTAATTGGTCTGTATTTATTTTGCCAGAACTTAAGCAAGTAATACTTTCTTGAATCGAAATAGCAGTATTGGGCATTGCTCTTACCACTGATACTTCACTGCCTACAATGCTTTTTATTTCATCTAAACTAATTCCTGTAACAACTGAGATTAATAATTTGTTTGGAGTGATTGCATTTTTTACTTCTTCGAGTATTTCTTTTATTTGAAAAGGTTTTATAGCAAGAATTATTACGTCATTTTCAGCAACCGCTCTCGTATTATCTGTATAAACATTTATACTTTTTTCTTGCAACCAATGCAGTGTAGCTATATTTCTTTTTGTGACAGTAATATTTTCTGCTCCACAAAAATTACTTTTCAGTAGTCCGGCAGCAATTGCTGAGCCTAAGTTTCCACCACCAATGATTGCTATTTTCATGAGAAAAGATTTTAGATGTTAGACACAAGATTCAAGACAAAAGAAAAAAGACAACTACTCTATTTCACAGAATACAAAAGTCTCCCTTCGGGGGGATTTAGGGGGGCTTTTTATTCGTTCTCCATCATCTTCTCAAAAACAACCTCATACTCTGTATTGGCAGCAGCGAGTTCAGCCGTTATATTTTTATAAGCAGTTTCCGTTTGCACAAATTTATTGTTGTCACTGTAAATATCGGGATTACCAAGTTCAGCTTCCAAGGCAGCTTTCTTTTTATTTAACTCTGCAATTTTACCTTCTAAACTGTTAAATTGCTTTTTTATCTTGTCTGCTTCTTTTGCAGCGGCGTTGTCTACAGGCTTAGGATTTTTTTTTACTTCCACCGGTTTTTCAACTTTAGTTTCCGCTTTCAAATCCTTTTTCTCTGCAAGCTTTGCTTTTTCCCTTCGCTCTTTCCAATCTTCCCACTCAGCATAAGAACCTTTAAATTCAAGAATTTTATGGTCTTCAATCTCCCATATCTTATTGGCTATTCTGCTTATGAAATAACGATCGTGACTTACAAGGATGATTGTTCCTTCATATTTATTCAATGCTTCCACCAACAAATCTACCGAGTGAATATCCAGGTGATTCGTAGGTTCATCCAGCATTAAAAAATTAGCCTTGCTTGCAATGGTTTTTGCCAAAGCAACTCGGGCTTTTTCTCCACCACTTAATACTTTAATTTTTTTCTCCACAGCATCTCCACTAAATAAAAACGATCCCAATAAACTGCGAAGTTCTAAATCATTTTTACCGCTTCTTGCTTCCTGCATTTCGGCTATTAAATCATTCTCCGGGTTCAATACTTCTAACTGGTGCTGCGCATAAAAAGATTCTTCTACATTATGTCCCCACTCACGCTCACCTTCAAATTCCTCTGTACCCACTACAATTCTAAGTAAGGTTGATTTTCCTTTACCGTTTGCACCAATCAATGCAATTTTATCGCCTCTGTCAATTTCTGCTCCGGTATCTTCCAGTATTTTTAAATCGCCAAAACTTTTGCTTACATGTTTAAGAGCTGTTACAACTTTACCTGGCGTTTTATTTAATATGAAATTTATTTTCATATTCGGACGCTCAATATTTACGTCCTCAATTCTTTCAATCTTATCTAAACGCTTCACAATACTTTGCGCAGCTGCGGCCTTACTTGCTTTTGCTTTAAATCGCTCCACAAATCTTTCCTGTTGGCGAATGTAATCCTGCTGGTTATCAAAAGCCTTTTTCTGCATATCTATACGGATTTCTTTCTCTTCCATATAGTAAGAGTAATTCCCTGTATAAAAATGCAATTCACGCTGGTACAACTCTACAATTTTGTTAACCATTCTATCAAGGAAAAAGCGATCATGGCTCACAATTACAACAGCACCCGGGTAGTTTGATAAATATTTTTCCAGCCATTCAATACTTGGAAGATCCAAGTGGTTGGTAGGTTCATCCAGCAACAACACATCCGGATTCATTAAGATCATTTTCGATAACAACACCCTCATACGCCAGCCTCCACTAAACATTTTATATTGCTTGCCAAGGTCTTCATTTGCAAAACCTAAGCCCTGTAAAATAGATTCTGTTCTATGGTGAATGCTGTATCCATCCAACACATCCATTTCGTGCAACAAATCAGCATATTTTTCTGCTAATTTTTCATCGCCGGTTTTTTCCAGTTCTGCACCAACCACTTCCATTTCTTTTTCAATGGCTTTCACTCTTTCAAATGCACCCATTGCCACTTCTAAAATAGATTCATCGGTTTCAAAACCTAACAAATCCTGGTTTAAAAAACCAATCGTGGTTTCTCTGCCTTTCTCTACCGTTCCTTTGGCAGGAGAATATTGCCCGGTAAGCACTTTAAGCAAAGTGGATTTTCCCGTTCCGTTATATCCAATAAGACCAATACGCTCACCTGGTTGTATATGCCATGTAGCATCTTCTACAATTGTTCTTGCCCCAAATTCAAACGTAAGATTCTGTAACCCTAATAACATTTTTTAGAAATTTTTGCAAAAGTAACGTTTAAAAAGGAGAGTTTTAAGTGAAAATGGACTTATTAAATAGTTTACGGTTATACAATAATTTGTAGCTGTAAGCCTTATTAGTACCTTTGCTGCAAATATTTTACTATGAAGAAATTTTTTCCATTGATTGCCCTCTTTTTTATTGCTATTGCTGTTTATTTTATCGTTTTTAATAAAAAAGATAATAAACAAGACGATCCAAAACAAGCACCTATTACATTAAAAAAACATACGGAGCTCTTCAATAAAACCATAGACAGTATGGTGAATGCTTATCTGGATATGAAAAATGCTTTTGTAGATGCTGATACAGCAAGGGCAAAAAATGCTACAACAAATTTCGTTGCCTTATTAGATAGATTACCGATTGATGAACTTAAAAATGATACAGCTACTATATATGAAACAGTTGTTGGCAATGTTGCTGATATAAAATCTAACGCAAACTCTTTGCTTCAACAAACTGATATAACTGAAATGCGAAAAGATTTTAGCATGGTCACAGAAATGATGTATCCTTCATTTTTTACCGCTATTAATTATGAAGGACCAAAACTTTACCTGGAAAATTGTCCCATGGCTTTTAGTGATTCCATTTCTGCTAACTGGATAAGTAACAGTGCGGAAATTGTTAATCCATATTTAGGCAAAAATCATCCTACGTACAAAGCAGGTATGTTGCATTGTGGTGAGGTAAAAGATTCAATAGTTGCGAAATAAAGAAATTGAAAATATTTTTATTTTAAGGAACATAATTTTATTGTTCTAATAATTAAGTCTAATGATTTTTGTTGTAAAATTTCGTTTGAAATATATAATTTCCCCAATAATATTTTTCTTCCTTTTTAATAATTTATCAGCACAGAAATTTACCATTAGTGGCTATGTAAAAGATGCAGGAAGCGATGAAACCATTATAGCAGCAAATATTCTAGTGATTGGGAAAAACAGTGCTATTATAAGTAACCAATATGGTTTTTACTCCATCACGTTGGCAAAAGGAATTTACCAGATAACAACCTCACATGTGGGTTACAGATCTAAAACTTTTAAAATAGATTTAACCGCTGATACATCTATAAATATTTCATTAAACAGTGGTACAGCCCTTTCCGATGAAGTAGTGGTGTATTCTTCTAAAAGAGAAAATAATGTAAAGGGTGCTCAAATGGGAAAGATAACTTTACCTATTGAACAAATTAAAAGTGTACCTGCATTTTTAGGAGAAGTAGATTTACTGAAAGTGGTGCAGCTTTTACCCGGTGTACGTAATGCAGGGGAGGGTAGTTCGGGCATATATGTACGAGGTGGCGGACCTGACCAAAACTTAATTTTACTGGATGATGCAATCGTTTATAATACCGGACATTTATTTGGGTTCTTTTCCATTTTTAATGCAGATGCCATAAAAAATGTTTCACTTATTAAAGGTGGTATGCCGGCACAATATGGCGGCAGGCTTTCCAGCGTTTTAGATGTGAGTATGAAGGAAGGAAACAATCAAAAGTACCAGGTAGAGGGTGGCTTGGGATTAATAGCATCAAGGCTTTCGGTGCAGGGACCTATTAAAAAAGATAAATCATCTTTCATTATTTCTGCAAGGCGTACTTATGTAGATGCACTGGCAAAAGGCTTTATAAAAAAGACAAGTGCCTTTTACGGATCTGGCTATTATTTTTATGATTTAAATGCAAAAGCCAATTACAAATTCAGTGAAAAAGACAGGGTTTATTTAAGTGGATATTTTGGCAGAGACGTGTTTAATTTTGTAAACGGAAAGCAAAGTTTAAAGGTAAATATTCCTTGGGGAAATGCTACCGGTACATTGAGATGGAACCATGTTTTTAATAAAAAACTTTTTGCCAACACTACACTTGTTTACAACGATTACAATTTCACTTTTAATGGCCTACAAAATAATTTTGAAATAAAACTGGCTTCAGGTATTAGAGATGTAAGTTTAAAACAAGATTATGATTTGTACCCGGCATCCAATCATAAATTGAAATTCGGCTGGCTCTATACTTACCACCGTTTTAAACCTTCGGTAGTAAGTGGCAAGCAAGATTCGGTGGTTTTTAATCCGCTAAATGCTCAAGTAAAATTTGCACACGAAGCTGCGGTGTATGTGCAGGATGATTGGGATATTTCAAACAAAATAAAAATAAATGCCGGGCTTAGGTACAGCGGTTTTCAACAAATTGGTGCATACAAAATTTATAATACCGATGTTTTTGGTAACAGGATTGATAGCAGCGTTTTCAAAAAAGGAGAAGCAGTAAAAACTTATGGTGGTTTAGAACCAAGGCTCACGATGCGTTACGAAGTAAAAGAAGGTACATCTTTCAAAGCTTCTGTAACAAGAAATCTTCAATACATACATCTGGTAAGCAACTCCGGTACAACATTGCCGACAGATTTGTGGGTGCCAAGTACCTACAAAGTAAAACCACAAATAAGCTGGTTGTATGCAGCAGGTTTGTTTAAAAATTTTAAAGAAAATACTTTTGAAACGTCGCTGGAAGTGTACTACAAAAAGATGGATAACCAAATTGAATACCGGGAAGGTTATACCCCCAATACTTTAAAAGATACAGAAGATGATTTTACTTTTGGCAGGGGGTGGAGTTATGGCACCGAACTTTTTATAAATAAAGTAAAAGGAAGATTGACTGGTTGGATAGGTTATACCCTCAGCTGGACTTATAGAAAATTTGATAAACTGAATGCAGGTAACAAATATTTTGCAAAGTATGATCGTAGAAATGATATGAGTATAGTTGCATTGTACGATTTAAATAAGAAATGGAAATTATCTGCAACATTTGTTTATGGAACAGGCAACGCAACAACGCTACCACAGCGGTTTTACATAGTTGGTGGTGTGCTCACACAGGAGTATAGTAATATCAATCAATACCGATTACCATCTTACCACAGGCTGGATCTTTCTGCTGTACTTACGCCAAAAAAGAATGAAGGAAGAAAATTAAAAACGGAGTGGGTATTCAGCGTTTACAATGCTTATAGCCGCCAAAATCCTTACTTTATTTATTACGACCAAACAGGAAGTCCTTATGATGGTTCTTTA
>JANPIF010000259.1:0-8878 GCA_031424845.1 Ferruginibacter sp. | reverse complement strand
TTACAATTGATAAATCCATTTTTTATTTTTGTTAGTCCCGGATTACTGCGGGACACATTTCATCTTCAGTTATTTATTTAGCTTTTTCTGAATTACACTTAAACACATTATACCGATTTTTTTTGAGATAAAAAACCTGCTGCAATAACCGTTACCAAAGCGCCTAAAAATAAATTTTTAATAGTGGTTGTTGCAATCATCATCGGAATAAATATGCCTCTCAATTTATCTGCATTGGCACTAACTTCCGCAGGTGTTTTATTGGTATCTTTTGCATTAAATTTATTTATTTCCACCAAAGAGTTTTCCAATATCTGCGGATTCATTTTATAAAAAATGAAAGTAAAAATCGCCATCAATAAGGTAACTACTATAAACACCTTAAACCCTTCAGAAAAATAATCTTTAAATGTTTTATCGCCTCCATCTTTTTGCTTAAACTTTATTAAACTAAATAAAATGCCTGATGCATATAATGCAAAAATCACATATTGGTTTTTACCATTTTCCGGCAAATGAAGGCCGTAAAAAAGTAATAAAGATGCCACAATCATTACAATACCTGTAATTATACCAATATATTTTGCTGAAATATTTTTCATTATTTATTTAAAACCAATTTATTTTTATTAATAATTCCTAACACTTTTCCCTTCATTTCTGTACCAATAAAAGCACTGTTTTTAGATTTTGAAACAATGGCACTTTCTTCAAAAATATATTTTTCTGTGGGCGAAAAAATAGTAAGGCATGCTTTTTCTCCTTCTGCAATAGCAGGTATGTCAATATTAAAAATATTCCTGTTTTTTTCGGTGAACATTTTTACTATTGTTTCTGTATCGTTTAAAATATTATTTACTGTGCTGTAAACTGTTTGCAATGTCACCATTCCATTTTTCGCATATTCAAATTCACAAATTTTATCATCTGCACATTGTGGTGTATGGTGGCTAGCAATACAGTCAATATCGCCTAGCCTAAGCGCTTCCTGCATGGCAAGCATATTTGTGCGGGTACGTACAGGTGGATTTACTTTTAAATTTGTATCATACTCCATCAAATCTTCATCACAAAAAAATAAGTGGTATGGGCTCACAGAACAGGTAATTTGTAATCCTTCTTTTTTAGCCGCATTTATTAAATCAATACTTTTCTTGGTAGAAACGCCTGTAACATGTAAATGAGAATCCGTGTATTGCAATAGTGTAATATCTCTTGCTATCATTAATTCTTCAGCAATAGTGGGGTTACCTGGCAAACCCAATTTTGTGCTTAATATCCCTTCATTCATTAAACCCCCTTCACTTATACTCTTATCATCTGGCACCTGTATAATTACTGCATTTTTTGCTGAAACATATTGCAATGCTTTCATCATTATTCCAGATGGTTGAATGCATTTTCTCCCATCTCCAAAAGCTACAGCACCACTTTCAAACATATCATACATTTCTGTAAGTTCTTTGCCTTCGGTGTTTTTTGTAACAGAGCCTATTGGGTAAATATTTATGGGTAAATATTTTGCACGTTGTATTAAAAATTCTACCTGTGCTTTAGAACTTATGCTTGGGTTAGTATCTGGCAAAAGCATCACATCTGTAAAACCACCTGCTGCAGCTGCATTTGCTCCGGTTTCAAGGGTTTCTCTGTATTCATTTCCGGGTTCTGCAAAATCTGCAAATATATCCATCCAACCAATGCTCACATGTAAATTATTTCCATCTATAGTTTCACAATCAGTATCCTCTAAGTTATCAGCTATTTTCTTTATAAAACCTTCAACAATTAAAATATCTTTTACCTGTAAATGGAAAATAGAGGAAGAACATACAACAGTAACTTTCTTAATTAAGATTTTCATTTTTTAAAGGTTGCGCAAATATCAATAAAAAAAATCATAGTTTAAAACCTACTAAGATTTTAAAGTATTTTAATATTGTTAAGCCATTGTTTAAAGTTTCCACAATACTGATATATTTTTACAGACTCACTCGCTTGTTAAAAGAACTCCGTACATTTCCTTATCATTTTTTTAAACTTAAAAATCTACAGCATTGATACAGGTAAAAAAAGAAGGAGTAGTTTTATCTAAAAGAGATTTGGCTTTTGAAAATCATGGGGTATTGAATCCGGCCATAATACAGGATGGCGGCTTAATACATATGTTTTACAGAGCGGTTACTACAGATAATCATTCTACCATTGGTTATTGCAATTTTAAAGATCCTTTGGTGGTAAATGAACGTATGGATGTTCCCCTAATTGTTCCCGAGCATCAATATGAATCACAAGGAGTAGAGGATCCACGTATTGTAAAAATTGAAAATGTTTTTTATTTATCTTATTGCGGTTATGATGGCATTAATGCATTTGGTGCAATAGCTACTTCTACAGATTTAAAAAACTTTACCAAAATTGGTATTCATGTCCCCATGTTACAGGCACATGAACTAGATGATTTTTTAGATAATTTTCCTCGTATAAAAGAAAGATATCTTCCTTTTCACAGTTCATCAAACATGCATGAAACTGAGAGCCATAATGTGTTTGTGTGGGATAAAAATGTGATTTTTTTTCCCCGCCGCATACAAGGAAACTTAGTTTTTCTTCACCGTATTAAACCTGATATACAAATTGTTTCTGTAAAAGATTTGTCAGAAATAAATCCTCAATTCTGGGAAAATTATTTTACTGATTTTGACCAAAAGATTGTTTTAATGCCTCAGTATGACTTTGCCGAAAGTTACATTGGTGGTGGATGCCCACCCATAGAAACACCTAATGGCTGGTTGCTTATATACCATGGCGTACAAAAAACTGAAAATGGAAATATTTACTCGGCATGTGCAGCTTTGTTGGATTTGGATAATCCTCAAAAAGTAATAGCCAAACTGCCTTACGCACTTTTTAAACCAGAACTGGAATGGGAATTGAATGGAGAAGTAAATAATGTATGTTTTCCTACAGGCGCAGCACTTATAGAAGATTGTCTATATATATATTATGGAGGAGCCGATGAAAAAATTGGTTGTGCAACTGTAAGTTTACAAGCATTGCTTGCTGAATTACTCCAAAATTGTGTAGAATATGATACAGAAATTCCTGAACAATCAGTCGAAAATAACAATAAATAATACTTCACTCTTAAATGGCCAAAAAGGGTTTCACTATATCACACAAGGTGAAGAATTGCCGGAGATTTTGTTTATCAACTCGTTCCCACCAAGGGAGTGCGGCATTGCAACCTATTCTCAAGATCTTATTAAGGCACTAAACAATAAGTTTGATCATTCATTTAAAATTAAAGTTTGTCCTGTAGAATCCAATGATAAAAAATACAATTACAAAGAAAACCCTGAGTATATTTTGAATACTGATCAGCCGGAAAATTATGAGCTTATCGCAAATAATTTAAATGCTGATGAGAATATTAAGTTGGTGATGATTCAGCATGAATTTGGTTTTTTTCATAAACATGAAAAAGAGTTTTGTCATTTTTTATCCTTCATCAAAAAACCAATCATACTCGTATTTCATACGGTGTTGCCAAATCCCAATCCACAATTAAAAAATAATGTGGAAACAATGGCGTCTTTATGCGACTCTATTGTTGCTATGACAAAAAATTCTGCAGACATTTTAATAAGAGATTACAATGTAGATGAAAATAAAGTTTCAGAAATTGCACATGGAACTCACTTGGTACCTCACACAGATAGAAATATTTTAAAAGAAAAATATGGTTTTACCGGAAGAAAAATCATTTCTACATTTGGTTTACTAAGTTCAGGTAAATCTCTTGAAACAACCATCAATGCACTTCCTGAAATAGTTGCAGAAAACCCCAATATATTATTTTTAATTATTGGTAAAACTCATCCATCTGTTGTATTGCACGAAGGTGAAAAGTACAGGGAAATGTTGGTGGAAAAAATTGCTGAATTAGGACTGGAACAACATGTAGATTTTGTCAATTATTTTTTAACATTGGAAGAACTATTGGAGTTTTTACAAATGACGGATATCTACTTATTTACATCAAAGGATCCAAACCAGGCGGTAAGTGGCACATTTTCCTATGCACTTAGTTGTGGCTGTCCAATTATATCAACACCAATTCCTCATGCAAAAGAAATTTTAAAAAATGACAATGGAATTATTATTGGCTTTGATGATACCAAGGGTTTAGCAAAAAATGTAAATCTTTTGTGTAAAGATGAAGATTATAGAAAAAGAATAAGTTTAAACGCTCTCCATAAAATGGCTGCTACGGCGTGGGAAAATATTGCTATTGCTTACGCAGCTTTATTTGAAAAAGTAAGCGGCAATATGGAATTGATTTATAACCTTCCAACCGTAAATTTAAACCATTTAAAAAAGATGACCACAGAAGTTGGGATGATACAATTTGCTGTTATCAACAAGCCTGATATTTCTTCTGGCTATACGGTGGATGATAATGCCCGTGCGCTGGTAGCATTGTGTATGGATTACGAAATCACCTTAAATCAATCAACCCTACAATACATTTATACCTACGTTAAGTTTTTAAAACATTGCTTCCAAAGAGAGGGGAATTTTTTAAATTATGTAGACGAAAACAAAAATTTTACAACACAAAATTTAGAAACAAATTTAGAGGATTCAAATGGAAGAGCCATTTGGGCATTAGGATATCTAATAAGCAATGGAAATTTATTTGATACTGTTTTTATTGATGGTGTAATTGGTTTGTTTAATAAGGCAATAAATAATGTTAGTGGATATTATTCAACAAGAGCTATGGCTTTTACTATAAAAGGTTTGTATTATAAACGCTTGTACTTGAAAGATGAAAATGATACAGCATTGGTACAATTATTTGCTAATAGATTGGTACAAATGTATCGCCATGAAAAAGAAAACAATTGGAACTGGTTTGAAAGTTATCTAACATATGGTAATAGTATTTTGCCAGAAGCATTGCTTTGTGCTTGGCATGTAACGGGTGACATTGTTTATAGAGACATTGCAAAAAACAGTTTTGATTTTTTGCTTAGTAAGATATTCAAGGATGGAAAAATAAAAGTAATTTCCAACAAAGGATGGCTGCAAAAAAATATGCAAGATCATACAGAAGTATTAGGTGGGGAACAACCTATAGATGTTGCTTACACAATATTGGCCCTTAAAAAATTCGATGTTGTTTTTCCAAACAGTAACTATCATGAAAAAATGAGAATTGCTTTTAGTTGGTTTTTAGGTAATAACCATTTACATAGAATAATTTATAATCCTTGTACTGGAGGCTGCTATGATGGGTTAGAGGATGAATATGTAAATTTAAACCAGGGGGCAGAATCAACAGTAAGTTATTTAATGGCAAGATTGTGCATGGAAGAAAAGCAATATAATTTTTCGCAAAGCCTTTTACTAAATAATTCTGTCACTCAATTAACTGTGCAGTAAAATAGATCAGCGTTTCAAAAGATCTATATCTGGCTGAGCATACTTATATACCTTAAAATATATAGTAGTTTTAGTTTGGTACACACCCTCTATTTTGCTGATGTTATCTACAAATTCTACCAAATGATTGTTATTCCTGCACATAACATCTACTTCTAAATCGTAATCGCCGGAGGTCATAGCTAAAAAGCTTACCTCTGGCAATTTGGCTATCTTCTGAGCCACCTTTTCCTTTAATGTTGCAGGTCGTACAAATACAGCAATATGAGCATAACAATGAAACCCTACTTTTTCAGGATCTATTCTTCCAATAATATTTATTGTACCATCTTCCAATAATTTATTCAGTCTTGTACGAACAGTTCCTATACTTACCTTCAATGTTTTTGCCATTATAGTTAATGACATCCTTCCATCTTTTTGTAAGCACGAAAGAATTTTAAAATCCAAATCATCTAAGCCCAACCTTTCGTTTTGCATAATTTCCACTATTAATAATGAATAGAATAAATGCAAATAAAATTTATTTTCTAATAAAAAATGCATTATTTTTATTTTTGATGACTAAAATCTAAAAATTCTATAGTATTAATTATGAAATATCCTCAGATAGAAAATTTTATTAAAGGCCAATTTATTCCTGCCACTTCTTCAAAAACTATGGATGTAGTTTCTCCTATAGATGGAACACTTCTTTCAAAGGTTCCTTTATCATCTTCCACCGACCTTTCAAATGCAGTAACTGCAGCTAAGAATGCATTTCCATTATGGAGTAAAACACCTATTAAAGAAAGAGTACAAGTATTTTTTAAATACAAAACTTTACTAGAAAAGCATCTGCAAGAACTTGCTCAATTGTGCAGTGAAGAAAATGGAAAGACATACACTGAATCCGTAGCCGAAATAGAAAAATGTATAGAACTTACAGAATTTGCTACTTCTTTACCTCAATTGGTTACCGGTGAAATACTTGAAGTGAGCAGAGGTGTTGAATGCAGAACAGAACATGTTGCACTAGGTGTAGTGGCCTCCATCGTGCCTTTTAATTTTCCAAGTATGGTTCCTAACTGGACCATTCCAAATGCAATAGCCTTGGGAAATTGCATGATAATGAAACCTTCTGAAAAAGTACCTTTAAGTTGTGGTAGAATTGCACAACTATTAAAAGAAGCTGGTTTACCCGATGGTGTATTTAATGTAGTGCATGGCGATGTTGAAATTGTAAATGCTATTTGTGATCATCCAGATATTGAAGCAGTTTCTTTTGTAGGATCTACCAAGGTTGCAAAAATTGTCTATCAACGAGCTACATCTAATTACAAAAGATGCCTTGCATTGGGTGGTGCTAAAAATCATTTGATGGTATTGCCGGATGCTATCCCTGGCATGACTGCACAAAATGTTGCAGCAAGCATGAGCGGATGTGCAGGACAACGTTGTATGGCGGCAAGTGCCATGATAGGAGTTGGAAATGTGGATGAAATCATCAATAAAATATGTGAAGAAGCAAGAAAAATAATTCCCGGCGAAAATCTTGGTCCGGTAATAAACAAAGCATCTCAACAAAAAATTGAACAATATATTACCGAAGCTGAAACGCAAGGCGCTAAAATTTTAGTGGACGGAAGAAATGCAAAAGTATCGGGAAAGGAAAATGGTACTTATGTCGGCCCAACCGTTATTGATTTTGTAACACCTCAAATGAGTTTAGCAACAGAAGAAATTTTTGGTCCCGTAATTTCTATTATGCGAACGAATACAGTTGATGAAGCATTGGCCATTGAAAATGCAAATCCTTACGGAAATGCAGCAAGCGTATTTACACAAAACGGCGCCATGGCACGTTACATAATTGACCATGCAAGTGCAGGAATGATTGGTGTGAATGTGGGTGTGCCTGTACCCCGAGAGCCTTTCAGCTTTGGTGGCTGGAATGAAAGCAAATTTGGTGTGGGAGATATTACTGGAAAAAGTTCCATTGGATTTTGGACAAAATTAAAAAAATCTACTACCAAATGGAATGCAGATGCGGGAGTAAATTGGATGTCATAGAACACGGATAACAACGATTGAACGGATAAAATGGTTTTTTACTGCTTAGCAGTAATCATATATTTTTTAAATGAAACATGAACAAATAACTGAGAAGATAATCCAGGCATTTTATAAGGTGTATAATACATTAGGTTATGGTTTTTTAGAGAAGGTTTATGAAAATGCCATGTTTTAGAATTAACGGCAATGGGTTTCAAAGTAGAAAAGCAAAAAAAGATTTTGGTCTACTATTTTGGAAGCATAGTTGGAGATTATAATGCAGATTTAATTGTAGAAAATATTATAGCAGTTGAATTAAAAGCGAATGAGTGTCTTGTTGCAGAAAATGAAAATCAATTAATAAATTATTTGAAAGCCACAAACATAGAAGTAGGATTGCTTTTAAATTTTGGTAAAATACCTCAGATTAAAAGAAAGATTTTTGATAATGATAAAAAACCAATGCTGAAATAAGATGGGGACACGGATACCACTGATTGGAAGGATACTCACCGATTTTTTTAATCCAAATTCTACGGAGTAGAATGAATCCGTTTTTATCCGTTCAACCCGTACAATCCGTGTTCAAAAAATAAATCTATAAAAATGGAAAAAACACTTTCTGAAACCACAGAAATTATTGATAATAATCTAGACTACACTTTGTTTTCGTGGAGCAAACAAAAAGGCATTGCACCCATTGCTGTAAAACATGCAGAAGGTGTTTATTTGAATGATTATGATGACAAGCGATACATTGATTTTTCATCGGGATTAATGAATGTAAACATTGGCCACGGCGACCAGAGAATTACAGACGCAGTTGTAAAGCAAATGCAGGAAGTATCTTATGTTACGCCAAGTTGTGTTACAAAAGTCCGTGGAGAATTAGGTAAAAAGTTGGCAGAGATTTGTCCAGGTGATCTGAACAAATCTTTCTTTACATTATGTGGCGCAACTTCCATGGAAAATGCAATAAAATTGGCTAGGGTCTACACCGGCAAGCATAAAATTTTAAGTCGTTATCAATCCTACCACGGCGCATCTTATGCAGCTATGGCAGCAAGTGGCGATCCCCGTCGTCTTCCAGCAGATGGGCAGCAGGCTCCAAATTTTATTCATTTCGACTTACCGATAAAATACCGTTGGGAATATGGTGAAGAGAATTTCCTAAAAGACGCCGTTTCTACTCTAGAAAGAATGGTTGCTTATGAAGGTGCGGGTAATATTGCCGCCATTGTGTTGGAAGGAGAATCTGGTTCGTCCGGTTGTTTAAAATACCCAATCGGATATCTAAAAGCAGTAAGAGAAATATGTGATAAGAATGGACTGCTGATGATTATTGATGAAGTGATGAGCGGTTTTGGTCGGACGGGTAAATGGTTCGGTTTTCAGC
>JANPIF010000258.1:0-8510 GCA_031424845.1 Ferruginibacter sp. | reverse complement strand
AAACATTGAAATAACGAACTGTAGCAATACAATATTTATTTAAAAATTATTTATTAAACACAAAAAAGATCAATTATGCCTTGTGGTAAAAAGAGAAAACGTCATAAAATAGCTACTCACAAGCGTAAAAAACGTTTAAGAAAAAACCGTCATAAGAAGAAGTAATTTTTCTAGTGATTGGCAGCGGAATGCTCATTCCGTATAAACTAAGTTTACACAAACTAACAGTATTATGCTGTTAGTTTGTGTAGTTTATATTTTCCTTCAGTAATATTTTTTTGAGATATAATAACGATTGTACAAATTATTTGTTACAAAGTATTAGCTATCAATAAAAATTTGCATGAAAGGGTTGGCTGTTTAATAAATGCCTTAAACGTGTAGAGTCTTTACAAACTTTTTACACTTTGACAAAAGAGTTGATTATTAACACATCTGAGCATGGCACTGAAATAGCCTTGCTGGAAGATAAAATTTTAGTAGAACTGCATAGTCAATTGGCTGATGCTAGTTTTGCTGCAGGTGATATTTACTTAGGAAGAGTTAAAAAACTAATTCCTGGTCTTAACGCTGCATTTGTGGAAGTTGGCTTTGAAAAAGATGCCTTTTTACATTATACCGATCTTAGTCCTTATGTACGTTCTTTATTAAAATTTACCCATCAAGCTATGAATCAGCATGATGAAAATGGGTTTGATTTTAGTAAATTTAAAGTAGAGCCTGAAATAATTAAGACAGGGAAAATCACTGAAGTACTTAATGGGAAACCCAATGTTTTGGTTCAAATTCTTAAAGAACCAATAGCACAAAAAGGGCCACGCCTTACCTGCGAAATTTCATTACCTGGTAGATATGTAGTTGTTACTCCATTTACAAATATTGTAGCTGTATCTCGCAAAATACATTCTTCTGACGAGCGTAAGCGTTTACAAAAAATCATTGAAGCTATTAAACCTTTTAACCTTGGTGTAATTGTTCGTACGGCTGCTGAAGGAATGCCTGCTGCTGAATTGCAGGAAGATTTAATGAGCCTAGAGGCTACATGGAAAGGAATACAAAAAACATTGAAAGGTGCAATACCACCACAAAAAATTTTAAGTGAACAGGGCAAAACCAATAGCATGCTAAGGGATTTGCTAAATGAAGATTTTAATAAAATTATAGTAAACGATAAAGGAATTTTTATTGATACTAAAAATTATATCCAGCGTATTGCCCCGCAAAAAGCAGATATTATTTCTCATTACAACAGTTCGCTTCCCATTTTTGACCAATATGGTATTACAAAACAAGTAAAAGCAGCTTTTGGAAGAACAGTAAACTTACCAAGTGGTGCTTATCTTATTATTGAGCATACTGAGGCTTTGCATGTAATAGATGTAAACAGTGGTTATAAAAGTGTAAGTAATAACCAAGAACAAAATGCACTGGAAACAAATTTAGAAGCGGCTGCAGAAATAGCTAGGCAATTACGTTTGAGAGATCTTGGAGGAATTATTGTAATTGATTTTATTGACATGAAATTGCTGGAAAACAAGAAAAAACTTTCAGATGAAATGGAAAGTTTTATGCAGCCAGACAGAGCGAAACATGCAGTATTACCTATAACAAAATTTGGCCTTATGCAGGTGACACGCCAGCGTATGAAGCCCGAAATGAATATAAATACTAGCGAAGTGTGTCCTAGTTGTAATGGTACAGGCAAAATATCTTCAGCATTAATTTTAGAAGATGAAATAGCTAAAAATCTTAATTATTTAATTTCTCAAAGGCACAAAGGTTTAACCATACAAGTACATCCAATTATTTATACTTATTTAACTGCCGGTTTTCCAAGTAGAAGATTAAAATGGAGTTGGAAATTTAAACAAAAAGTAAAAGTAGTTTCTAACTCAAATTATAGCCTTACTGAGTTTAGGTTTTTTGATGATGGCGGAGATGAAATAAAACTATAAAATAATAAGCTGCTTTAAGGGTGGCTTTTTTTTATGGAAATACCAAAGCTGGATTTTCATAATTATATTTTAATGAAGACATTTTTTTATATTTATCATTTTTATATACCCAATTGCGAAAGAAAATATTTTAATTGCATATTTACCAAATCTGCTATTACTGAAAGTATTGTGTCCAGTATTTTAAGAGTTTAAAGAAATAAAAATTATATAAATTAGATGTTGCTTTCCAAAGAAAATTACATTTCTCTTCTAATTTTAATTACCCGCATTTTGTGAAACAATAAAATAACCGGATAAGTTGGATCAAATTCGAACCATTTTTTTGCAAAGTTTATAGAGTTAGGACTTTTGTGATGGTTGTTCTGAAACAGTTCTCCCATCAACAAAAAATCTAATGGTAAAGAGTTTTTACTTTTATCGTTGTTATCATAATTGCTGTAACCATATTTATGACCGCACCAGTTTACAATAGCACCATGTATTGGTCCCATAAAGAAATGAACAGGCAATAATAAAAACATCCACCAGGATGTAGCAAACTGTAAATAAAATAAAAAGTATAATACCCCAAATCCAATTCTTACTCCCCACATATTGCTTATTTTATCTAACAATTTCCATTCAGGATAATTGCATCTAAAAGCTTTTTCCGGCTCTACATTATATTTAGCATAGTTAATATAAATGTCTTTCGTATGCATTGTCATTTCCCATACATCTTTAAAGAAATGGGGCGAATGAGGATCTTTCTCGGTATCACTGTATGCATGGTGCATGCGGTGCATTATAGCATACGCACGTGGATTAAGAAAGGAAGAACCTTGCACTAATACTGTAAATCCATAAAAGAAACGTTCCCAAAATTTGTTCATGGTAAACATTTTATGAGAAGCATATCTGTGAAGGAAAAAAGTTTGGCAAAAGAGAGATAAAAACCAGTGTAATAAAAAGAAAATAAGAATAGGCATGCTGAATAGAAATTTTAAATACTTACAAACTTAATTTGCAAAGGTCCTGCCAATTAGTGTAAATAAAAATAAAGCTTTCTATAAAATGTTACGATAAGAGAAGTATAATTCTAATTAATTACCACACTCTTCATCTGCACACCATTATCACCATTAACTTTCAATGTTATTGGATTACCATTTCCTGAAATAGTAATCGTATTTTCTCCCGCATTTAAAGGTATGCGTACATAACTGATAAATGCAGGAAGGCTTTGCCAGTTGCGTGTATCAGCTTTTTCTGTAGCGGTATTAATCATATTCATTACAAAGCCAGCAGCCTCTCCAATACGTTCAGCTTTTTGTTCATTATCCTTTTTCTTTTGTTCTTTTTGTGCAACAGTAGTATCGGAGTCATTTTTTTTATCTGTACTTTTTGCAATTCCTTGTGCTGCAGCTTGTGTACCTTTTTCCAACAGCTTTTTTGTAATTTGTCTTGCTAATGCATTTGCCATTTCTATAACAAAACGCTCTTTTAAAACATTTACAGCTACACTGTTTAAATTTTGTGCAAGTTGTGTTTTAAAAGTTTCTCCGTTATTGCTTACATTAAAATTACTTGGTTGTTCCTGCTGTAATCTATATCCTGGAAGTGATAATCTGAAAGCCCTGAGTGATGTGAGTTTATCTTCTGCAATACCATATGCCGATGCATTAAAATTAAAGTTTGAGTTAAGTCCATTTGCATCTATATAATTAAAACTGTTTATACCATTTGAACCAGCAGTAAGAAAGAAATTCTTCTCTTCTTTTACCGGGGCTTGCCCTTCTTCAATAAACAAAATGAGTTCTCCATTTGGCGAAGTATTATCTGAATAACCTGCATTAAACAATTTTTCATAACGCTCTCCTTCTCCTACAAAGCCCATTGCTGTTGCTGTGCGCAATAAATCTTTTTGTAATTGCAATGGCATTTTTACGCCGTAATAATTGTTATCTGCTTTTAAATAAACATCAGCAGCATTTCTATAAGCAATAAAAGCATTGTTTACATCTCCAGCCATTTCATAAATCATTCCCTGCAGGTTTAATGCAAATGCATCCTTGTTATACCGGTTTTCTTTATTGCGAAATTTATCAGCTTGCTCATTACTAGATAATGTTATACGCCTTGCTTCCACCACGGCATCTTCTGTTTGCCCTAGTTCAGCATAATTTATGGCTTTGTAATAATGCAACATAAATTTTTCAAAATCTTCGCCACGGTACGCCTGTTGCATTGGGTTTAAGATATTACCCCATGCAATATCTGCAAATGATTTATTATTGCTTTCAATCATTCCATCTGCACGGTTAAAAAAACGATTGCTGTTTACGGGGTCATTTTTTAAGCGGTAAAGTTTACCCATCTCCATATAATACAACAACGCATTTCGGTCTTTTTTTATAAGTCGGTTTTTTTCTAAGCTGCGCTGTGCTTTATCATAATTATGCTCCTTTAAATTTGCATAATATGAATTCATAGATTTATTGTAGGTGGCGCAACTAAAAAGAATGGGCACTAACAGCCATGCTGTCCATGCCCGTTTTAATATCTGTATCATCAGTAAAAAATTTGGTGAGAGAAGATAGACTGATGGAGAACATTAATTTTTAACATACTTGGCTATTTTCTTATCGCCTATCCAAACCACTTCGTTGGTTTCAATATTTGTAAGCTCAAGGTCTATTTGGTATGTAACTGTTTTCTTTCTTTTGTAGGCATCCACAATAGAGTTTATGGAACCCTGCAAAATATAATCTGCACCTTTTTCCAAACCAAATTTTTTCATGGTACTTGCAGATGAATTTGTTTGTTGGTCACCTTTTTCTGCACGCATTTCTTCCCGCTTTTTACCGCTTTGTACCAAGCCAACTTTTGATGTTGTAATAAAAGATCTTTCCAAATCACTCATAAAAGTTTCTGCTTCTATATGCTCGTGGCTTTTATTGGTAACCATCCCTACAATTACCACCGGTTTTTTTCCTTTTGTTTGAAGGTGCTCGCTTAGCCATTTATCTGTAAGGGATTCGTTGATCATTTGTTCAGCCGTAAGTCTGCTGTCGGTATTGTTCCAGCTACCATTAATATCGGGTGTTTCAGAAGGATCTATTCGTGAAACTTTATGGCTACATGCTGATAGTGTAAAAATGGCAATTGCCGTAAGTAGAGTAAATATTTGTTTCATAATTTATGTATTTAAGTTGTTTAAAATTTAGATATTAGAGTTACTACATTTATTACCATCTAAAAAAAAATGGTCTACAATTGTTATTCCAGCTGTTGTTATTCCATCCATTATTATAATTGTTGTTATTCCAACCATTGTTCCAGTTGTTATTATTCCATCCGTTATTATAATTGTTAAACAACGCCCTTTCTCTTCGGAAATTTCTTCTTTCTGCTTTGCGTTCTGCTTTTGCAGTACTCCAATCGTACGCTTTGTAAGTGTCCTGTACGGTAGTGTTCATGGTGGTTAGAGTAGTTTGCATGGCTGTATATTTTTCCATACTCACTTTGTAATTGGGGTTTTGATCGGGAGCAAGTTCTTGTGCATTGGCAACAAAACCTGCAGCAATAATGATGAGAGAAAGTAATGCTTTTTTCATGATGATTAGTTTTAATTGATAAGTCAAATGTAAAGCCGTTCTAATGTATGAAACGTTATTGAATTCTAAAAGTTACTGCGTTAACAAAACTTTATAAAGTGTCGATATTTTCTTCCGGCTAAAATTGTGGTCATTGATTATAGGAAGTAATGTTTGCTACATAAAATAACAATATTCAACCTTTATATAATTATTCAATAAGCATAATTTAATCCAGAAAAAAAATGGGTTAAATCACGGTATTAAATTTCTTGTTTAATGTATAATTTTATGATTATAAAAACTAATAGCTTTTGGATGAACTCAATTTTCAAATGTTACATTAAATCTATAAAATGTTCATTTTTTCTATTAGGTTGAGGAATCTTTACAGTACTATTTAATAAAACTGGTAATTAAAATACACACATCCATTTATTAATTGATTACTTCTAATTATTTCAAAGTATTATTAATTACCATCTCTAAAAAAACTTAAATGCTCAAATATCTCTTAGCCATTTTCAGTTTATTATTATCATTCTGTACAAGTGCACAAATTAAAAAAATAGAAACGGATAGACCAGGTAAGACAAATACAGCTTCTATAACTCCACATAAATGGATACAAACAGAAATGGGTTTTCAAAAACAAACTTTACGATTCCAACCATTCTTAAAAGATCTATATCTTCAACAACCAGCACTACTAACAAAATATGGAATAGGAAATATATTTGAAATTAGATTTATTACAGAACTAGCGTATGTTAAAGAGGAAAACATCAATATTAACTCGATATACAAAGGATTAAACAATACCCAAATTGGGGGCAAAATAAATTTTTTAAAAGAAAAAGGATTAATTCCAAAAACGTCTATGATTGCTCATTATAGATTAAATGCACTAAATACGATTGCTATTGGTCAAGATTCTATAAATGGTGGAAACATTAGCCTTGCGATGTTGAACACTATTTCTGAAAAATTTTTGATTGGTTATAATATTGGTATAGATAAACTAAGTTGGCAGTATGATGCTATGTATTTCTACAGCCTTTCGCCAAAATTTAATATTGCTGAAAAATGGCAGGCGTTTGTTGAAATTTATGGCAATTTATGGAAGGATCGGAGAGCTCAAACTAGCATGGATGGAGGTATATCGTATTACATAAGTGACAACTTTAAATTAGACGCATCTGCTGGTACCCGAATAAATAAAAATACTAACCTTAAATTTTATTCTGTGGGTGGTTCATTTAGATTTAAAACTTTTAATAAAAATTAATTTTTTAAAAATCTTCACTAAACAAAAATCCCCTCGTTTACACAAGGGGATTTCTTTAAAAACTTAAATATATTAATGCTGATGATTGTGCTGCATAGCAACCAACTCATCTGATGTTACTTTCTTTTCTTTAGGTTTAGATTGCCCCTCAGCCCAGTTAAATAATTTTTCTGTTACCAAACGGCGATACGTAGCGTCTATCTGCTTTTCATCTTTCATCATACGATCAATGTAAGCTTCTAACCAGCTCATATCTTCACCCATATTCATGTTACCAAAATAGCGACTAACTTCTTCTTTTAAACTTGCTCTGAGTTCTTCTTCACTTACATCCAATTTGTTTTCTTTGATAATGGTATCGCTTATCAAAGTCCATTTCAACTGGTTTTCAAAGGTTGGATATTCTGCTTCAGCTTCCTCCTGTGTTCTTTGTTTATCGCCGCCGGTTTTTAACCAACGGGTAAGAAACTCTTTCGGAAATTCCATCTTCGTTTCATCCAATAAATTATGATACAATTGATCGTGCAGTTGGTTACGACTTTGAGCACCCCAATACTTTTCAATCTCTTCTTTTAATGCGCTTCTTAAAGCTTCTTCAGTTTTTATTTCTTTACCAGGATAAACTTCATTGAAAAACTCTTCGTTCATTTCTCTTTTTTCAACAAGACCAATGGTTTTAATTTCCAGTTTGAAATATTTGTCAGCGGCGGCTTTATCATCTTTTGCAAAACCAAGGTCTTCCAAAATTATTTCTAATTTATCACCTTCAAAAGCGCTTGCTAATTGTAGTACAAAACTATCACCCACTTTTTTACCCATTACCTGCTTAAGCATTTTTGGATTAAAGTTTTTAACCACTACCGCCGTTTCTTTCACAAGACCATCTTCGGTTTCAATACCATTTTCATCAGCCTCTGCAAAAACTACATTTATAACGTCTTCCTCATTATCTAATGTTTCTTTTTCCTGCATTTTACCAGCTTTCAATTGCATGCGACTAATTTCTTCGCTCACCATATCATCTGTTACTTCTACGGTATGGCGGGTAAAATTTGCTTTGGCAAGATTGCTCAATTCAAAGGCTGGCTTTAAACCAATTTCAAAAGAAAAATCAACATCGCCAGGGTTGTTCATATCCAGCTTTTCCATTTCATTTTCCAATGGTAATGGTTGCGCAAAAATATCTGGTCTTTCTTTATCTAAATAGGTAAACAATTCTTTTTCAATTGTGCGAAGCACTTCATCAGAAAAAAGCCCAGCACCGTACATTTTTTTAATCATACCTGCAGGTACCATTCCTTTACGAAAACCCGGAATGTTTGCAGTTTTGCTGTATTCTTTTAATTTCTTTTCAAAAGAAGGCAGGTAATCTTCTTTGGTAATTTTTACGGTAAGCTTATCGTTTAATAAACCAATGTTTTCTCTTTCTACTGTAGCCATTTTATTATTTTTTGTTTCCGCCGCTTGGCGGGATGGTAAAAAAAATCCTCCCGATTGTGCGGAAGGAAGT
This sequence comes from Ferruginibacter sp., assembly GCA_031424845.1. Taxonomy (GTDB): domain Bacteria; phylum Bacteroidota; class Bacteroidia; order Chitinophagales; family Chitinophagaceae; genus Ferruginibacter. The sequence goes on along the minus strand of JANPIF010000258.1, from coordinate 179 downwards.
TAAATATGTGCGGATAATAGGGGTCGAACCTACATGCCTTGCGGCGCTAGATCCTAAGTCTAGTGCGTCTGCCAATTTCGCCATATCCGCAAATGAGGTGCAAATTTAGGGGAATTTTGTATAATGGGGAAGCAAAATTTAAAAAATAATAAAATGCTGGTAAAGATGATTAGTCCCCA
>JANPIF010000257.1:0-4224 GCA_031424845.1 Ferruginibacter sp. | reverse complement strand
GATCAAAATTTTCAGGTTTAAACAAAAGCCCTTCGCTCATTTTTCCATCAAACATTTTCCAACGCATTAATTCTGCTGTAAGCCAGTTATAATCTTTTTGCTGTGTAGCTATATCGGTGAGTTTGGTTACTTGTTTAAAATCTGCAGTGCCATACAATTCTGCAGCTGCCACATTTGATTGTACAAAAATATATTGAGTAACATCTTTTGCTTTTATAGGATTAGAAAAAGAATAATTACCGCTGTTAAGTTTTAATGGATCTTTTGATTCCTTTACATTAATTGTATAAAATCCTGATTGCTTATTTATTTGATTAAAGCTTCGCAACAATATAGTTTCATCTTCATTTATAAAACGTTTTTCAATATCAGTATTGATGTAATCAAACTTAATTTTATTTTTTCTGCCGAAGCCGTTTGTTATATTATTTGGCAATTCGATACCGTTGGGATCTGTTTTCCAAATATCGAATTCATCTTTTATTAATAAAAACTTATCATCTGCTGTAAAACCTGAAGTGCCCACTGCATCAGCAAAATCAGGCACATCATTTTCAGTATCAAATAATGGGATTTTTATTTTAGAAGAAACATTTTTTGTAATGCCTGTAGCAGTATTGTAAGTAAAATAATTTTTAGTTATTGGATCGTACCAATAAATAAACCTACCCAAGGGTGAAGCATTAAATCTTTCTACAGCATTTTTAGCAATGTTTTTTGTAGACCCATCATTTGCATTAATTAAGTAAACATTTGTTAGACTTCTACCCTCCCATTGAGATTTAATACGATTACCTTTTGAAGATTGCGCCAAAACATAATCTGCATTCCCTTCATTTATTAATGTAATATTTTCAGAGGAATCGGTAGCTAATTGAACAATTTTGTTTGAACTTAATAACACAACTGCTGCATAACTTCTTTTTAATTCTTGCTGCAATTGTTTTAATTGTTGTGGCTGCAAATAATCATCTTGATAATTCCATACATCCAATCTTGCCAATTCAAAATCTACCAGTGTTGTATCTTTTGGAGGAGTAATAGTAGCAGTTCCAAAGAATAGTTTGTTGCCGTCTTTACTAAACTTAAGTTCTGCGTTCTCGCTAACTGTAAAGTTATTTTTAATTCCATCACTGTTTCTATGAGCTAATAAGGTAGCGCTGTCTAAGGTATTGTTATGGTACCACAGTTTATAAAATTTTTGTAATGCTTTGGAACTACTATCTCTTTCAGCTACAAAAGATAATTGCATACCATCTTCATCAAAAACAAAGTTTTTTGCATCTGCAAAACCTTTCATTATTGTATCAGGCATATTTTTTTCTAGGTCATATAAAATAATATAAGCCTTACTATTAGTGTCTTTGCTAAGCTTGGTAGTTTCAATCAATAATTTAGTACCCTTTTTATCAAACAAATATTCGCTTACAGTTTTAAATATTTTCAGTTTACCTGTGCTTAAATTTTTTACAGTAAGTTCAGTGCCTTCTGTTGTTTTTTCCGAGGTAGGATCATCTCCATCTGCATCTGTTAATGCATCGTTTGCTTGCTTATATATTTCCTGCACCGCTTTTTGTGCTGCTACCAGCATTTCCTGTTTTTCTATTTTTCCTTTTACTGAATCCAACGATTTTCTAATAATTGAATCAGCCATTTTTACAAAGCCATCAATTTTAATTTTAAGTGAATCGGGCAAGGACCTTTTCTTTGAAGAATCCGGCAATGGTTTTTCTGCCAGATATGCAACCCAATCCTTGCCTTTTGCTGGTGCTTTAAAAGATTTTACCAAAGGAATTTTTAAGATACTATCTGTACCTAATAGAGCAATGGCAAACGAATCTTTTGGCATTTCATCAGGTTTCTTTTTCTTAATTCGTGCTTGTCTCGTTTCTTGAAAAACCGGCTTAATTTTAAAAAAAACATATCGGCTATCTGCAGAAATTGTAGCTCCATAGCCACGCTCAATAAAATTCGTTTTACCGCTTTTTAATGTATTAATAACGAGCATGCCGTCCCCTTCCTGAGGCACAATTGTATAAACAACATATTCTCCATTATTACTTATGAGCCTTTCTCCTATTGATTTCCAACTATCGTAAACATTGTGTGTAAGTGGTTTTTTTTGTTGTGCTGTAGTAGCAACGGAAAGTATTACAAGGGTAAAAAACAATATTCCTTTCATAAACATATTTAGCAGATTTAAATGGACGTTTAAGGTAATACAAAAATTATTGCTGTCAAATTTTGAGTGCAAATAATTCTATACCAGTTGTTTTGCCTTTTAACTCTATCAATCCCAAACTTTCCATTTGAAAAGGTTTTAAATTGCTTTTATCTGCAAAATCTTTTGATACAATAAATTTTTGGTTTAACTCATTGCATGCACTTCTGATGCGGGCAGTTGTATTCATGGTATCGCCGCTCATAGCTAAGTCTTTTTTTATTACTCCAATCTCCCCCACAGTTACATCACCGGTATGAATACCAATTCTAAATTCTGGTATAGTGCCATATACTCTTCTAAAATGTTCACTTTTTTTCTGAATATTTTTTCTTGCAGCTATAATCGATGCCAGACAAGCCTTCATATTGGTTTTATTATATTTCCATGATACCACAATTTCATCTCCAACATATTGGTAAATGATTCCGTTGTTTTCAATTAATGCTAATGAGATAAAATATATAAATTCCCGTATAAATAAAAAGTATTGTTGGTGACCCATTTTTTCTGCTATGGGTGTAGAATCTTTCAAATCAATAAACATTATAATCCTATTCTCAATTTTTGGCTTAATGTATTTCCCTGAAAGGATATCTAAAAATACTCCAGGAGCATATTTATCATTTATCTCCAGGTACAACTGTGTTATTGCAAATAATATTAACCAATATAATGTACGTTTCAATAACCAGTTTCCATCTATAATGTTGTAATAAAAGTTTTTAAAACTTTCATTAAGAGAGAATTTATCAACCAATAAATCATCGAGAAAATGTGCCAAAAAATTCATTGCCAATGCTGCGAATAACAAAATGAAAGCTTTGGCAAAAAAGTTTAATAAAAGCGGGCGGTTTTTAAAAATATTCCGTAGCGTAAATACAAATAGATAACCCATAATTCCACTCATGAAAAATACAAGTATTGCTCTTAAGAGGACAGATTTTGTGTGGCTTTCATGTGTATTAAAATTGAGTATCGTACTCACCATATCAATAGCCATCCAAAAAATAGCTATGTAAAAAACCCTTCTTACCCTAAATTTTTTTATCCCCTGAAATATTGAAAAATTAGAACTTGACATTAACTTGATATTTTTTTCAGGTAATCGTAAATCTCTGTTTGTGCATTGTGCTCCTCTCCAGTTGCATGTAATCGAAGTTGTTCACCGTTATTCAAAATTCGGCTAGTTTTAGTATTATCCTGCCATTGCAAATTAAAATAATGGAGAAGTTGTTGCTTGCAATTATCATCCTTTATATCTATACAAACTTCAATTCGCCTGCGTAAGTTACGTGTCATTAAATCAGCTGAGCCCATAATAACAACTGCATCTTCATCATCTCCAAAAATGAAAAGACGGGTATGTTCCAAGTATTTATCTACCAGTCTTTTTACCGTTATATGCTCACTTAAATTTTCTTTTTCAGGAATTAAACAACAAATACTTCTAACTAACAAATCAACTTTTACACCGGCTGCACTTGCCTTATACAATAAATTTATAAAATATGGTTCTTCAAGATTATTTACTTTAATTCTTATTCTTGCAGGCAAGCCATTTTTATGTTTGGTAATTTCTTTGTTGATCAACATTTCAAACTGCTCCAATAAATTAAACTGCGCTACCATTAATTCTTTAAAATGAATGGACTTTTTTTCATGAACATTTTTCTTTTTTTGCAAATAAGTAAACAGACTTTCTAGTTCACTACAAATATTAGAATTGGCTGTCATTAAAACATGATCTGTATAAAATAGTGCAGTATTTTCATTAAAGTTTCCTGTACTCAATACTGCAAAACAAATATTTTTTCCACCAATTTCTTTTTTAACCAATGCAATTTTAGAATGTACTTTAATAGTAGGATCGCTATAAATGAGTCTTACACCTGCATCTTTCATTACCCTACTCCACTTAATATTATTAGCTTCATCAAAGCGAGCTTTAAGCTCAATAAAAGCAGTTACCTTTTTACCATTTTTTGCGGCACTTATTAAAG
>JANPIF010000256.1:0-2824 GCA_031424845.1 Ferruginibacter sp. | reverse complement strand
AATTGAAGAATATACAAGGCCTGCACGGTATGTGGAGAATGGTTTTGTGGTTACGAAACCTGCCTTGAGCGATACTGAATTGATAAATTTTGAAAAAGTAGGTACACTTGAATCTTTTAATACTGATGGGCTTCGCAGTATTTTATTTACCATGAAACATATACCGGATATGAAGGAAAAAACGCTTCGTTATCCAGGGCATATTTCGTTGATGCAGGCGTTGATGCAGGCTGGTTTTTTTAGTGAAGAAACCGTAAATGTAAAAGGAACATCAGTCCGTCCTATTGATGTTACTTCTGCCATTTTATTTGAACAATGGAAGCCAGAAGTAAATGGTGAAGAATTTACCATTATGAAAATAGTTATTAAAGGAACAGAAAATCATCTTCCAAAAACGGTTGAATATTTCTTGCATGATGATTATGATAAAGCTACGCAAACGCCTTCTATGAGCCGCACCACTGGTTATGCTTGTAATGCTTTTGCAAATTTAATAACCAGTAAAATGTTTGAGGAGAAAGGCGTTTTTCCGCCTGAACTTGTGGGAAAGAATGAGAGATGTTTTAGGTTTGTGATGGAGTACTTGGAAGAGAGAGGAGTAAGATATACTGCCCTCTAAATCCAAGCCCCTAAATCTCCCGAAGGGGAACTTTAGACTTCAATATTTTAAAATGTTTTCTAGTTTTCAGAGTGTGGAATCTCTCCCTTGGATAACCTGTTCCGATTTTTCGGAGGCGGGATTGAGTTTTAAAGGGTTGCGGCCATTTTACAAATTAATTATATACCCAATAACCAAACTTACAATTGCTGTTGCTTATTTTTGCGCAGCTAATAAAAAACAAATGAAAAAAATATTCACACTTATTACAATAGCCACAATATTTATAGCGTGTAACGAAGATAAAGAATCGGAAGACCCAAGTATTAGACCTGTCGTAAAAGCTAGTACGGTAAAAACAATAGCTTATAATATTGTGTCGCAATACCCACACGATACTGCCAGTTACACGGAAGGGTTGGAAATACACAATGGTAAATTATATGAAAGTGGTGGTGACTACATTAATTCTGTTTTGCAATATGGTGATTTAAAAACAGGTAAAATTGAGAAGAAAAATAAGATGGGTTCTGCAACTATTTTTGGTGAAGGCATTACTATTTTAAACGGCAAACTATACCAACTTACTTACCAAACACACGATGTATTTGTGTATGATGTAAAAGATATTACTAAAGTAATTCAAAAGTTTACCTGGCCTTATGAAGGTTGGGGCATGACCAATAATGGAACTGATTTAATTATTACCACCGGGGGAACTGAATTATATTTTGTGGACCCTGCCACTTTTAAAATTAAAAACACGGTACACATTCATGATGATAATGGCCCCATAGCGAATGTAAATGAATTGGAATATGTAGATGGTTTTGTGTGGGGCAATGTTTACACTTCAAAAGATATCTTAAAGATTGACCCGCAAAATGGTGCTGTAGTTGGCAAAATGAATTTTAATAATTTGCCCGGTAATGATAGTATTCCGAATAGAACAGAATACTTTAATGGTATTGCTTACGATAGTACCAGTAAATCATTCTTTATTACTGGTAAAAGATGGCCGAAAATATATGAAGTAAAGTTGAATTAGGAAAAATTTCTTAAAGTTGAAGAATCATATTTAGAATTAATACTCACAAATGGTACGCACTCTTATTACGCCAAGTCAAAAAAATATTTTAATTGAAGTTCCTCAAAACTATGTTGGGAAGCAATTAGAAGTGTTAGTTTATGCAATTGATGAAGTGGAAAAAAAAGATGTAACTAACAAAAATGCTTCCGCTTTCAGAGGTATTTTTACTAAAGAAGAAGGTGTGAAGTTTAATGAATATATTGATCAATCAAAAAAAGAATGGGGAAGAAATATTTAATAGATACAAATGTTATTATTGATTATACCTCAAAACCTTCTTAGCAAAGAAGGTTTTGAGTTTATAGAGAATGTTTTTAATACAGACTTTAATATTTCGGTTATTGTAGAAATAGAAACATTAGGATATAATGAGGATACAAATAAAATGGCTCGTTTGGAAACATTTTTATCTTTAGCTAATATTATTCCATTGGATAAAATAGTTACTAAGAAAACCATAGAGTTAAGAAAGACTAAAAAATTAAAATTAGGAGATGCAATTATTGCAGCAACAGGTTTAGTACATGGCCTTACTATAATTACAAGAAACACTTCCGATTTTAAAAATATTGATGGCCTAACATTACTCGACCTGTATTCACTTTAGAAAAAAACTCAAACAAATTAACTTTTACTTCCCCACCACATAAATCAACGAACTACATTTTTCTTTATTTAAAACTGTTTTTATATTAGAAACCAGCCCTGTAAAAAAAGCACTTAACAAATTTGCTTTTCCGTTTTTATATTTTTCGCTTAGCATGCTTACATAAAAACTATCAAACCACATTGGCTTTATTTTTTTGATAGCTAAGCCATATTGCTCCAATAAATTTTTCATGCTTGCAGGGGAAAAATGATATAAATGTCTGGGTACATCGTAAGCTGCCCAAGCATTACCATAATGTTGTGCATCATGGCTTGTGTAATTTGGTACTGCTATAAATATTCGGCCATTAGTTGTGATTAAGTTTTTTAACTGCTCCACATATTCATGCAACTGGTGTACGTGTTCCAATACATTCCACATGGTAATTGCATCGTAAGTATTGTGAGCTAAATTAAATATTTCAGGAGATGGAAGCGGCGTAATATTATATAATTCCTGTGCTTTTTTTCGGGCAGTTTCGTCCGGC
>JANPIF010000255.1:0-10099 GCA_031424845.1 Ferruginibacter sp. | reverse complement strand
GTTTTTACCACCCCTTACTGAAGAAAGACGTAAAGAACTGGTAAAAAAATGTAACGCAGAGGGTGAAAATGCAAAGGTTTCTATTAGAAATATCAGAAGAGATGCCATTGAGCAGGTAAAGAAGTTACAAAAAGATGGTGCAAGTGAAGATGAATGTAAAGATGCGGAAGCTGCAGCACAAGTAAGTACAGATAAATATATTGCTCTTGTAGAAAAACACCTTGCAGCCAAGGAGGTAGAAATAATGGCGGTATAAGTTGGATGTTAGATATTAGACATAAGATGTAGACTTGTAATTTAAAACAGAATTTATGCTTTATCTATGTCAAGATAGTAACCCGTAAACTAATAACCCCAAACCCATATAATGCAATCATCCCGTGAAACATGGTTCTTATTACTTTCTGTACCCATCTATATATTATTTATAGCTGCAGAAATAATAATGAGCAATTGGGGAGAGAAAAAGTTTTATAGTGTTAAGGGCGTTTTACAAAATGTCTATCTCACTTTAATGAATGCTTCTCTGGATCTTGCATTAAGGTGGGCATTTTATGTAAGTGTTTTAATGTGGAGCTATAACCAACATTTTTTTAAAGTAGAAAATGCATTTCTTTATTGGTTTTTATTATTTATCCTGGAAGATTTTGCTTTTTACATAGAACACAGAGTGGATCATTATTGCAGACTATTTTGGGCTGTACATCTTACACATCATTCCTCAGAAGAATTTAATTTAACCACCGGTTTTCGTTCTTCGGTTTTACAACCCGTTTATCGTTTTGTCTATTTCATTCCTATTGCACTAATGGGTTTTCACCCGTTGGATATTGTTTTTATGTATTCTATTACCCAGACTTATGGCATATTGGTACATACACAATACATTAAAAAAATGCCGGCTTGGTTTGAAGCTATTTTTGTAACGCCCGCACACCATCGTGTACACCATGCAAGCAATATAAGGTATCTTGATAAAAACATGGGCATGTGTTTAATTATTTGGGATAGAATGTTCTGCACTTTTCAAGATGAATTGCCAGAAGATCCGGTAAAATATGGCCTTACAAAACCATTAGAAAACCCCAACAATCCATTTAACCATGTAATGCACGAATGGAAGGGAATGGCAAATGATTTAAAGAAAAAAATACCTTTTCTAACCAAGATAAAATACCTTTTAATGCCTCCCGGTTGGAGTCATGATGGATCATCAAAAACTGCCAACCAGTTGAGAAAAGAATTACAGGATATTTAAACCTGCCTTAGGTTTTTAATTAATTTTATTACATGCAAATTTTCCCCGTTTCTTCAGCAGAAGATGAAACTCTTTTTTATAGATTACCAATTGATATTTATAAAAATGATGTTAATTGGATACAACCATTAGATAAAGATGTAAAGGAAGTTTTTGATACAAAAAAGAATAAATCATTTCGGCACGGAAAATTACAACGTTGGATTTTAAAAAATGATGAAGCCAAAACTATTGGTCGTATTGCAGCATTTACCAATAATAAATATAGAAATAAGGGTGATGATGTACCTGTAGGTGGTGTAGGTTTTTTTGAATGTATAGAAAACCAAGCAGCAGCAAATAAGTTATTAGACACAGCAAAAGATTGGTTGCACCAAGAAGGTATGGAAGCAATGGATGGTCCCATTAATTTTGGTGAAAGGGATAGATGGTGGGGAATGGTTACAAAAGGATTTATGGAACCGCTTTATTGCATGAATTATAATCCTCCTTATTATGTTTCTTTATTTGAAAATTATGGATTTAAATTATTTTTTGAACAGGTCTGTTTAAGCATGAATCCCAAAGCGCCATTGGATAAAAAAATGTGGGAAAGGCACGATGCTATTGCGGCAGACAATAACTTTTCATCAACACATCTACACAAAAGTGAACTTGAAAAATATGCAAAAGATTTTGCTACGGTTTACAACAAAGCATGGGCAGGACATGATGGATTAAAACAACTTGCAGTGGAACAGGTTATCATTATGTTTAAAAAGATGAAACCTGTGATGGATGAAAAAATCTTACAATACGCTTATTATAAAAACGAACCCATTGCTATTTTTATAAACATCCCAGATCTTAATCAATGGTTTAAATATTTACACGGCAAATTTGGGTTATTACAAAAACTTCAATTTTTGTTGGTTAAACAATTCACTAAAAATAAAAAATTTACGGGTTTAGTTTTTGGCGTAATACCTGAATGGCATGGAAAAGGTGTAGATGCTTACATTATTGGTGAACAGGCTAAATATGTGCAATCTGCTGCAAGTCCTTATACTGAATATGAAATGCAATGGATTGGCGATTTTAACCCAAAGATGCTAAATATTGCTAAAGGCTTGGGAGATGTACAACGTAGCCGAAATTTATGTACCTATCGGTATTTGTTTGACAGAAATAAAGAATTTAAAAGACATCCGATATTGTAAGAATCTGGAGATAATCTACTGCGAAACCCATTGGGGTTCACCATTATTAACTATGTGTGCAACCCATGGAGTTTGCCGCAGGCTGAAAAACTCCCCACAACAAATTAGCTATTACAAACTCTAATAATTAAATTCGCACAAATAGAAAATACCGGGTTAGCTTCAAGAATTATTATGGAAAAATTTATTGTTTCTGCCAGAAAATACAGACCACAAAATTTTAGTACTGTGGTGGGGCAGGCGCATATTACTACTACTTTAAAAAATGCCATTAACAATAACCAACTTGCTCATGCTTTTTTATTTTGTGGTCCACGAGGTGTGGGCAAAACTACCTGTGCAAGAATATTAGCAAAAACCATTAATTGCGAAAATAAAACAGCAGATGGAGAAGCATGTAATACCTGCAACAGTTGTGTTTCCTTCGATAATGGTTCTTCATTAAACATTCATGAGTTGGATGCGGCCAGCAATAACTCTGTAGATGATATTCGTAGCTTGGTAGATCAGGTGCGTTTTGCACCACAGGCAGGCGAATACAAAGTATATATTGTAGATGAGGTTCACATGCTTAGTGCATCTGCATTCAACGCATTTTTAAAAACGCTGGAAGAACCACCACCCTATGCTATTTTTATTTTAGCAACTACTGAAAAACATAAAATACTTCCTACCATACTTAGTAGGTGCCAGATTTTCGATTTTAAAAGAATAACTACAAACGATACCGTAGAGCATCTGCGAGAAATTACAGATAAAGAAAGTATAACTGCGGAAAATGCAGCATTGCATGTAATTGCACAAAAAAGTGAAGGTTGCATGCGGGATGCGTTAAGCATATTAGATAAGATCGTAAGTTTTACTGGTGGGCAACTTACTTACGCTAATACTTTAGAACATTTAAATATTTTAGATGAAGATTATTTCTTCAAATTGTTACAATATGCCACCGAACAAAAATTAACTGATGCATTATTGTTGTTTGATGATATAAACCAAAAAGGTTTTGAAGGAGATACACTACTTGAAGGTTTTACAGAATTTATTAGAAACCTATTGGTAAGTAAAGATGTAAGAGCAGCTATTTTGCTGGAAGTAGCAGAAGATTTTAGGGATAAATATTTACAGGCTGCAAAAGAAATTTCTGCCGGATGGATGATAGCTGCACTAAACACCGTACAGGAAGCAGCATTAAGTTATAAACTTGCACGCAATAAAAGATTGTGTGTAGAAATGGCATTAATAAAATTGTGTTATTTAAACCAAGCTGTAGAATTAACCGATGGAAACAATGATACTGTTTCAAAAAAAAAATTAGTTGATTCAGCAAAATCAGTAGCATTTAAAGGGATTTCTTTCATAAAAATGAAAACTGTTCCTACTGAAGAAATTATTAAAAAAGAAATTGTTACATCTGCCACGCTTACCATACATGAACCAATAAAACCTGTTGTTGTTTTACCAAAGGAAATTATTGAAGAAACTCCTGTAAAAAAAGGTGGTTTTGGCACTTTAGAAAAAATAAGAGCCAGACTGAAAAGTGAAACAAAGGTGGATAAACCTCTGGTTGAATTAAACGAAGAAAATTTACACAAGGCTTGGGCCAATTATACTGCAAAGCTAGAGAGCGAAAAAAAACATCCTTCAGTAACTCAATTTAAAGCTGCCACCTTACGGATAGACAATGAAAATAATTTTACAGTTATTACAGAAGGTTCGTTGCAACAGCGTTTTATAGAAACGGAAAGATCTGGACTTATTGAATATTTGCATAAATTTTTTGCCAATAAATTGCTGAAATATTCTATGGAAATAAACGAGAGTGAAGTTGCGGTACAAGATGAAACCAAAAAGCTAACTAGCAAACAACAATACCAGTTATTGGTTGAAAAATATCCTTTAATAAAAGAATTGAAAGATAGATTGAGAATGGAAATTGATTATTAAATACAGAACAATTTATAACGCAAAGAACTTTATTTTTTTTGCATTAATTTCGAACTTAAATATTTTTAAAATACAATTATGGCAGAAGTAATTAGGATGCCGCTGCTGAGCGATACCATGACGGAAGGAAAGATAGTGGCATGGAATAAAAAAGTAGGTGATAAAGTAAAAGCCGATGATGTATTGGCGGATGTGGAAACAGATAAAGCCACTATGGAAGTAAATGGATATGTAGACGGAACATTGCTCTACATTGGTGTACCGGAAGGTGAAGCTGCAAAAATTAATCAGATTATAGCTATTGTAGGTAAAGAAGGTGAGGATTATAAAGCGTTGCTAGACGGTGAGGCGGTGAACCCGACAACGGACAACGACCCACAGACGATAAAGCAAACCACGAACGACGCACCACAGACCACAGGAGAGCAACCCGCAACAACTAACTCGCAACCCGTAAGTTCTGACCCGCAACCAACGGCTGTCCCTCTCCCCGATGGTGCAAAAGAAATTAGAATGCCTTTGTTGAGTGATACCATGACGGAAGGAAAAATTGTAGCATGGAATAAAAAAGTGGGCGACGCTGTAAAAGCAGATGATGTATTGGCAGATGTAGAAACAGATAAGGCAACTATGGAAGTGGTAGGTTATGAAGAGGGAACACTTTTATATATTGGCGTAGAAGCAGGACAAGCCGCAAAAATAAATCAAATTATTGCTATTGTAGGTAAAGCAGGTACAGATGTGAGTGCGTATGTAGCAGGACAGTCTACAGACAACGGATCACAGACAACAGATAGGGAGCAGCCAAAAACGGACAATGCACAACAGACAACAGAAAAGACCACGGACGATGGACCACAGACCACGGTAGCACAACCCGAAACTACAAACCCGCAACCCGCAACTAATGCTGATGGTAGAATTAAAGCATCTCCACTCGCAAAGAAAATAGCCGCAGAAAAAGGATTGGATATAAGTAAAGTAAATGGCACCGGAGATGGTGGTAGAATTGTAAAAAGTGATATTGAAGGCTATAAAGAGCAGACGACAGACAATAGACCACAGACAACGGACAACGGACAACAGAAAACAAACCCACAACCCGCAACCCTTAACCCGCAACCATCAACTGAATCGTATACCGATGTTCCGCTGACACAAATGCGTAAAGTTATAGCACGCAGACTGGGAGAAAGTATGTTTACTGCACCGCATTTTTATTTAACCATGGAGTTAAATATGGATAATGCGATGGCTGCACGTACAGCTATAAATGAAGTGAGCCCGGTAAAAGTTTCTTTTAATGACATGATCATTAAAGCATGTGCAGCGGCTTTACGTTTACACCCAGATGTAAACAGCAGTTGGATGGGCGATTTTATCAGAAAGAATAATCACATACACATTGGTTCTGCATTGGCATTACCAGAAGGACTAATAGTGCCTGTTATAAAATTTGCAGATCAAAAATCTTTGTCTCGAATAGCGGCAGAAGCAAAAGAATTATATGCAAAAGCTAAAGATAAAAAATTGCAACCAGCAGAATTTAGTGGAAACACTTTCACTATTTCAAATCTTGGTATGATGGATATTGAAGAATTTACTGCCATCATAAATCCGCCGGATAGTTGCATATTAGCTGTAGGAAAAATTAAAGAAACAGTAGTAAGCAGAGATGGTAAATTTGAAACAGCTAGTGTTATGAAAGTTACCCTAAGTTGCGATCATAGAATTGTTGATGGTGCAGTAGGTGCAGCTTTTTTACAAACATTGAAAAAGTTTGTGGAGAATCCGGTTACTATGCTTGTGTAATTATTATTAATTTAAACTATCATTATAAAACGCCTTTATACAAAATGTAAGGGCGTTTTTTATAAATCTATCTCAATGAAATTTTTTTTTGTTTTATTTTTTATTGGCCTGACTCACTTTGGTATCTCACAAGAAATTGTAAACGTTGTAATGATTGGTAATAATCAAATAACTGAAAAAATTGAAGATGCAGATGCTTTTATAGTTGTAAAGAAATTTGATGATCACTTTCAGCGATTAGATTATAAACTGCATGCACCAATAGTAAGAGAAAGAAATTATACTGATTCCACCCTTACCGTTCTCCATGGAAAATATTATGAGTATGATATAAATGGGGTCGTAAATTTAATGGGAGAATATGAAAATAACCTAAAAGAAAAAACTTGGAATATTTATAATGATACCGGAAAAGTTATTTTGAAAAAAAAATATTTAAATGATGTATTAATAGAAACTATTGATCCCGACACTTTAAAAAAGGAAGAGAAAAAAATTGATTCTTTAGATAAAACTGAAAAAGAAGCATCGTTTGGTAGAAAGGATAATGACTGGATGAAATATTTACTGAAAAATCTAAAACCGAACGTTGCCCTAAATTCAGTAAATGGAGGCGAGGTAAGAGTAATGTATGTTATAGATACTTTAGGAAAATGCACAGATGTCATGCTAAAAAAATCAGTAGAATTTGTGTTAGATGAAGAAGCTAAACGAATGATATATTTTTCTCCAAAGTGGAATCCGGCATATCAAAAAGGGAGAAAAGTAAAAGCTTATAGGATTCAACCTATTTCATTTGTAAAATAATTTTCACTGCCAAATATAAATCAAGACAGATTTATTTTTATTAAAAAAGATTAAACTGCTTGAGTTTGATACTCTATAGCTTTCTTCAAAAATTTGTATATTCCTGTCATACTCTTCACATCTTCCACCACAAGTATTCCATTCTTACCTACTTGTTTCAACTTTGCTTTATTGGTACCTTTTTGTAAAAACAATAATACTTTATTAAATGTTTCACTTTGAAAGTAGGGTGATTCAGGGTTGGAAACGAAAAAACATTTAAGTACTTCGTTCTTTAAAAACATTCGCTCAAACCCCAGCACCACAGCCATTTTGCGGCAACGAACGGTGGTAAATAAATCTTCCACCTGCGCAGGTATAGGACCAAAACGATCCTGCATTTCTGCGTGGAAGGCCACGAGATCTTCTTCTGTATCACAATTATCTAAACGGCTGTACAGCGATAATCTTTCTGTAATACTTTCTACATAACTATCCGGAATAAGAATTTCCAAATCAGTATCAATGGAACAGTCTTTTACAAAATCGTCTTGCTGTTGTATCTCTTCTTTAAACAAATCTCTAAATTCATTTCGCTTCAATTCTTTTACAGCTTCATCCAGTATTTTCTGGTACATCTCAAAACCTATTTCTGCAATAAAACCACTTTGCTCGCCGCCAAGCATATTACCAGCACCACGTATATCAAGGTCACGCATGGCTATTTGAAAACCACTGCCAAGGTCGCTGTATTGCTCGAGCGTACTTAGTCTTTTTCTGCTGTCGGTTGGCAATGTGCTCATGGGCGGAGCAAGCAAATAACAGAAAGCTTTTTTATTACTACGCCCTACCCTTCCTCTTAACTGGTGTAAATCACTTAACCCAAACTGGTGCGCATTGTTTACGATGATGGTATTTACATTCGGAATATCTACGCCACTCTCCACAATATTTGTACACACCAATACATCGTATTTTTTATCCATAAAATCGAGGATGGTATCTTCCAACTGGTCGCCATCCATTTGCCCGTGTGCAAACGCAATGCTCACATCCGGACACAAGCCTTGTATCAATCCTTTCATCTGGGCCAGGTCTTTTACCCTGTTATGAATAAAGAAAACCTGCCCCCCTCGTTCTACTTCGTAATAAATTATATCTCGTATAGTATCCTCATTAAATACCTGTACTTCCGTTTGTTTTTGTTGCCTGTTGGGTGGTGGTGTGTTTATGATACTTAAATCTCTTGCACCCATCAAACTAAACTGTAACGTACGTGGAATAGGCGTTGCAGTAAGCGTGAGTGAATCTACCGTGGTACGCAACGTCTTCAACTTTTCCTTTGCAGCTACACCAAATTTTTGCTCTTCATCAATGATCATGATGCCGAGGTTTTTAAACTGAACATCTTTACCAAGCAAACCATGTGTACCAATAATGATGTCTATTTTTCCATCTTTTAATTTCGTAAATGTGTCCTTCTTTTGCTTGGCCGTTTTAAACCTATTCACAAAATCGACCGTTACAGGAAAATCTTTTAAACGATCGCTAAACGTTTTATAATGCTGATAAGCCAAGATGGTAGTTGGTACTAAAATAGCTGCTTGCTTTCCATCACACACTGTTTTAAATGCGGCACGAATGGCAATTTCTGTTTTACCAAAACCAACATCGCCACACACCAGCCTATCCATTGGGATTGGCTTTTCCATATCTCTTTTTACCTCTTCACTTGCCTTTGCCTGGTCGGGCGTGTCTTCATAAATAAAACTAGCCTCCAGTTCTGTTTGCATGTAATTATCCGGACTGTGAGAAAAGCCTTCTAAGCTTTTTCTTTGTGCGTATAATTTTATAAGATCAGTGGCAATATCTTTTACCTGCTTCTTTGTTTTGTCTTTTAATTTTGCCCACACATCGCTGCCCAGTTTGTTCATTTTGGGTATGCTTCCTTCCTTGCCGCTGTACTTACTTATTTTGTGTAGGGATGAAATATTTACATACAACAAATCGCCGTCTTTATATTGTATGCGTACGGCTTCCTGCATTTTTCCATTGGCATCAATTTTTTGTAGTCCACTGTACACGCCTACTCCATGGTCTATATGGCTCACATAATCTCCTGGCTGCAACTCACGCAAGGTTTTTAAAGTAAGCGCTTTGTTTTTGCTGAAAGCCTGTTTTACTTTGTATTTATGGTAACGTTGAAATATCTGGTGATCTGTATAACAAACCAATTTTAAATCATCATCTATAAAGCCTTCATGTATGGAGAACGGTATAGGCGTTATTTGAATCTCTGCTTTGAGGTCGGTGAAAATGCTGTGAAGTCTTTCCAACTGTTTAGCATTATCGGCAAAGATGAAAATGTTATAATCTTTCTTTTCAAACTCCTGCAAATTCTTAATTAGTAAATCGAACTGGCGGTTGAAGGAAGGTTGGGGTTTGGTAGAAAAGTTGAAGGTTGTCAGGCTGAGTTTGTCGAAGCCGGGTTGGTTTATATAAAGTTCGTTTTCTGATTGCACCGCCTTCGACAAGCTCAGGCTGACATCGTTATTACTTGAACCAAAGTAAGTCTTCTTCCCAATCTCTACAATATGTCTTTGCCCTATTTCATCTTCCAGTATTTGTGCATCTACAAAATCAGCTGCATTTAAATCCTTTACATATAAATTATCGGTCGCATTTTCATCTATTTCTTTAAAAGTAAAAAGCGACACACCATCTGTTTCATCTTCAATTTTTTCTTTAATAAATTCCCAGTCTTCCATCCACACAACTGTGTTCTCGGGTAAAAATTCTATCAACGAAACTTTCTCTCCGGTTTCAAATTGGGTTTCTACATTTGGAATAATATTTACCTGCAACAATTTCCTTTCGCTTAACTGTGTTTCCGGGTCAAAAATGCGTATGCTGTCCACTTCATTTCCAAACAATTCTATTCGGTATGGTTTTTCATTTCCAAAAGAATAAATATCCAATATACCACCACGAATGGCAAACTGACCGGGCTCATATACAAAATCAGTTTTGGTAAAGCCATGCTCTATAAACCGCTGTAGCATGCTGTTTACATCCAACTCATCAGCTTGTTTTATGC
>JANPIF010000254.1:0-1608 GCA_031424845.1 Ferruginibacter sp. | reverse complement strand
CTGAAGGCGCTTCTCGGTATCTCTTAGCGACGCTGCTTCTTCAAACTTTTGGCTTTTTACAACCTTGTTTTTCTCTAGCTTAATGTCTTCAATTTTCTTTTCAAGGTCAATAATATTTTCGGGCACATTGATATTTTTAATGTGCTTTCTTGCGCCAACTTCATCCAATACATCAATTGCTTTATCAGGCAACAACCGATCAGTCATATAGCGATCACTCAATTTAACACAAGCCTCAATTGCCTCCTGGCTATACGTTACATTGTGGTAATCTTCGTATTTGCTTTTTATATTGGTCAATATTTCTATTGCTTCATCTACACTCGGTTGCTCTACCAATACTTTTTGAAAACGACGATCTAATGCACCGTCTTTTTCAATATGCTGGCGGTATTCATCTAACGTAGTTGCTCCAATACATTGCAATTCGCCACGAGCTAAAGCTGGTTTAAAAATGTTACTAGCATCTAAGCTACCACTTGCGCCACCTGCTCCTACTATTGTTTTTATCTCATCAATAAATAAAATAACATCTTTGTTTTTTTCAAGCTCATTCATAATGGCTTTCATACGCTCTTCAAACTGCCCTCGGTATTTCGTACCGGCTACCAATGCAGCAAGATCAAGACTCACCACTCTTTTGTCAAATAAAACACGGCTAACTTTTCTTTGTACAATGCGAAGTGCCAATCCTTCAACAATAGCAGTTTTACCCACACCAGGTTCACCAATTAAAATAGGGTTGTTTTTCTTTCTACGAGATAGTATTTGCGATACCCGCTCAATTTCATTTTCTCTACCTACAATAGGGTCTAAAGAACCACTTTCAGCAAGGCGGGTAATATCTCTACCAAAATTATCAAGTACAGGAGTTTTTGTTTTAGGCAGATTAGCTGCGCCAGGTTTAGTAGGCTTTTGAGCACCAAACTTTTTACTGTCATCATCAAAATCATCTTCATCATTAAACTCGGCACGAGGAATATCACTTGCTACAAAACCAAGCTCTGTTTTAAAAATATCGTAATCCACATCAAACTGATTTAAAATTTGTGTAGCAATATTTTCTTTATTTTTTAAAATAGAAAGCATCAAGTGCTCACTTTCTACATTTACGCTTTTTACAGCCTTTGCTTCTAAAACAGTAATACGTATCACTTTCTCTGCCTGTTTAGTAAGTGGAAGAGAATTTATGTTGGCAATATTTTTTCCTGTTTTATCTTTTACGGCAAGTTCTATTTCTTTGCGTAATTCATACACGTCTACATTTAGGGTTTTAAGAATTTTAACGGCAGTATTTTCTCCGTCTCTTATTAGTCCCAATACTAGATGCTCTGTTCCTATAAAATCATTTCCCAGCCTCAAAGCCTCCTCCCTGCTGTAAGAAATAATTTCTTTTACCTGTGTGCTAAAATTATTATCCATTCTATGTGGTTTTAACTGATACAATGTTAACGAAAAAAGAAGCGGTTAAGTACTAAAGAAATCAAAAATGTTGATATGTGCAAAAGATATCTATAACTATATACGTAAAGAAAAGAAACACCTATTGTAGATCAGAATATTCTATATCTTAGACCATTAATCGCAAAATATGAATGTCAAAATAGA
>JANPIF010000253.1:0-8654 GCA_031424845.1 Ferruginibacter sp. | reverse complement strand
AAAATTATAATTTTATATAGATGAACTGTATTGGTCATTAAAAACCTTTAGCATCATCTTCAAATCATCCAATGTATTTATATCTTCTACTTTCTTATCTTTTCGCCAGCGGCTCATGCGTGGAAACCTAAGCGCTACACCGCTTTTATGCCTTTTGCTTTCTGCAATACCTTCAAATGCCAATTCAAAAACAAGCTCCGGTTTTACCGTTCTTACGGGTCCGAACTTTTCAATAGAATTTCTTTTTACAAAATTATCTACCTGTGCAAACTCTTTATCTGTAAGTCCGCTGTAAGCTTTTGCAAATGTCACTAATTTATCCCCATCTCTTACCGCAAAAGTATAATCCGTATAAAGATTACTCCTTCTACCACTTCCTTTTTGTGCATAAATCATAACCGCATCTATGGTTAGTGGATCTATTTTCCACTTCCACCAGTCACCTCTTTTTCTTCCATCTTTGTATTCAGAATTTTTTCTTTTTAGCATGATTCCCTCACTTCCTTTATCTCTGCTCTGTTTTCTTATTTCAATTAATTCATCCCATTTTTCAAAACTAATAATTGGTGATAAATGTAAAAATGCAACATCAATATTTGAAACAATCGATTCTAATTTTTTTCTTCTTTCAATCATTGGAAGGATTCTTATATCTTCTCCATTTTCTTCCACCAAATCATAAGCAATAAAACCAACAGGCGCTTCTTTTAATTGTTTAGCAGTAATATTTTTTCTGCCAATCCTAGTTTGCAATGCTGAGAAGGGTAGTGGTGCAAAATTGCCATCTTCAGGCGGTGCAGCAAGACTGATAATTTCTCCGTCAATGGCTGTACCGTTGGGTAATAATTCCTGCAATATTTTATACTCAGGAAATTTATCCGTCATTAATTCTTCTCCACGGCTCCAAACAAATAATTCATCATTTCTTTTTATAATTTGTCCTCTTATTCCATCCCATTTCCACTCAGCTTGCCACTCATTTTCAGTACCCAATTCGCCTACTTCATTTTCAATTGCGTAAGCCAGGTAAAAAGGGTAGGGCTTTGAATCATCTGCTGCACTGTGTTCTGTACTCATCAATTCATCAAACGAAATTTTTGCAGGGTTCCAATCACCCATTATTCTGTGTGCAATGATGGAAGATGAAACATCGGTAGTTTTTGCAATAGCATTTACCATCAGTTTTTGAGAAACGCCTATTCTAAACCCGCCTGTCATCAATTTATTAAAAACGAAAATCTCACTTCTGTTCATTTGTGCCCATGCTTCTGTAACAAATTGTTGCTTTACAGTATCATCCTCTTTGCCAATCGTTCGCAATAAATTCATGTAATGTGTAAGCGAATCGTCAACCACATCATTTGTATCAATATTACTTTCAGGTATGAGCAATGAAATCGTTTCTGCCAAATCACCCACTGTATGATAGCATTCCTCAAACAGCCATGGTTCTATGTTTGCAGCTTTCATACAAGCGCCACGGAGTAAAGCACTGTTTATAGAACGTTTAGGCCTTCTGCCGGTAAATAATGCGATTACCCAAATTTTATCTTCGCTGTTTGCCTCCAGAAAATACGCACTTATGGCCTCCAGCTTTGCGGTGGTTTTTGTGGTAGTAGCCAACTTCATTATTAATTCTGCAAAACGTTTCAAAAATTAGATTTTAATTTTTTAGATTTTAGAGACCAGACTATTTATTATTTACCATTATCAGCTTGTAGTTTACAAATTTCAGCAATCACTATTCAAAACTGATTATTGACCATTCACAATTCACTATTCCAAATTCCCCTTCTCGCCATTTACCATTTCCCCACTCGCCTCTTCATTTTCTTCATTTCCATATTCCGTCTTCACTTCTCCTGCTTCAATGCCTTGCTCATTTAAATACCTGCTAAATGTTGCCTGGAAACCATGAGTAGCATACACTTTTTCGGCACCTGTTGCTTTTACCGCTGTTAGTAATCCTTCCCAATCGCAGTGGTCACTCAATGCGAAACCTGCATCTGCATTTTTTCTGCGCACATTTCCACGTACCTGCATCCATCCACTACAAATGCCTGTAGCGTAAGGCGAAAATCTTTTCATCCACGGGCTACCTTCTGCACTGGATGGTGCAATAACAATGCATTCTTTCAATTCTTCTTTTGTAGTTTCAGGGGTTATCCTTTTTATTTCGGGTAACGCCCAGCCTGCTGCTTGTAAAGTTGTATGCATATTGTACACTGCACCGTGCCCGTAAATTGGTATGCCTGTTTCAGCCAATGGTTTTAAAATGCGTTGTGCTTTTCCTAAACTATATGCAATAAATACACTGGCTTTTCCATTGGCTTTATTGCCTGCAATCCAGCTTTTCATTTCATCAAAAATTTGCTGTTGAGGTTGCCATTTGTAAATAGGCAAGCCAAAGGTACTTTCTGTAATAAACGTGTGGCATTTTACCGGTTCATAAGCGGTGCTTATACCGTCATCCTCCGTTTTATAATCTCCTGTAAAAACCCAAACCTCTCCTTTGTATTCAACCCTTACCTGCGCACTACCAATTATATGTCCTGCCGGGAAAAGAGAAATACTTACTCCATTCATAAAAACAGGTTCATTCCAACCAACTGAATGGTAATCATTTTCGCCCAAACGCAATTGCAGTATAGGTTTGGAATCGTTGTGGCAAAGATATTTTTTGCTTCCCCATCTTGCGTGGTCGCTGTGTCCGTGACTTATAACAGGAAAGTCCACAGGTTTCCAAGGATCAATGTAAAAATTGCCTTGCGAGCAGAAGAGTCCTTTGTTTGTGAATTCTATGAGAGCCATATTAAATTTATTGGTAATTACTTAGCATTTTTCAGACCAGAAAAATCTATTTATTTTAATTCTTTTTTTTAGCTTTTTTTTGTATAATTTAGCTAAATAAATTAACTAACATAATTATGAAAAAAACTTTACTACTAACATTGGTTTTAGTAATTGTTACTGCTTTTAGTTTTGCGCAAGATGCTGTATGGACTGTGCACAATGCTAATAGTGGTAAAATTACCACCGACAAAGCAGTTGCAAGACAAGCTTTCCCTAAAGAATTTAAATTATTTGATTTAACAATCAATCCTTTAAGACAAAATTTATTTTCTATTACAAACAAGAATGCTACCAAACATTCAACAATTATTTCCTTGCCTAACGCAGATGGAAATATTGAGCAGTTTGAAGTATTTGAAGCTTCTAATTTTGTGCCTTCATTACAAGCTCAATTTCCTGATATTAGAGCATTTTCAGGAAAAGGTATTACTGACAAATATGCTACTCTTAAATTAAGCATATCTCCTCAGGGTATTCAGACCATGATTTTTAGAACTGACAAAGAGAATGAATTTATAGAAGCATATTCTCAGGATCATACAGTATATGCAGTTTTCAAATCCCAAAGATTAAAAGGTCAGTTGGGTTGGACATGTTCTACTGAGGAACAAAATTTAATGTCTAATATTAATGCTAAAGTTAATGGATCAAATACATCTAATTCAACTTCTAGTTCTACAGGAGAATTGAAAACTATGCTTTTAGCTCAATCTTGTAACGGTGAGTATTCCAATTATTTTGGTGCTTTTAGTTCTGCTCAAGTTGGCTTAGTACTAGCTGCTTTTAACGCCACACTTACAAGAGCTAATGGTGTTTATGAAAAAGATTTAGCATTACATCTTAATCTTATTGCAAATACTGCTGATGTTATATATTATGATCCTGCAACTGATCCATATACCACATTAGGTGCTTGGAATGGTCAACTACAAGCAACTTTGAACTCTGTAATTGGAGCAGCAAATTATGATATTGGCCATATGTTTGGTGCATCTGGTGGGGGTGGAAACGCAGGTTGTATAGGTTGCGTGTGTGGTACTTTAAAAGGGAGTGGTATAACTTCTCCTGCAGATGGAATTCCGCAAGGCGATAATTTTGATATTGATTATGTTGTACACGAAGTTGGACATCAATTAGGCGGAAATCATACTTTTTCAATGAGTATTGAAGGAAGCGGTGCAAACAATAAAGAGGTTGGATCTGGCATTACCATTATGGGTTATGCTGGTATTACGGCACAAGATGTGGCACCTCATTCCATAGATATTTTTCATCAAAACTCCATTGCTCAAATTCAAGCTAATTTGGCTACGAAAACATGTCCAATAACTACCATTATTACTCCAAATAATGCTACACCTGTTGTTGCTCCTGTAGCCGATTTTATCATTCCAATTAGCACTCCTTTTGCTCTTACAGGTTCTGCAACTGATGCAAACCCTGGCGATGCGTTAACATATTGCTGGGAACAAAATAATCAGGGAACATCTACAACCACTGGAAATAACAGTGTTGCCAGTCCTGGT
This sequence comes from Ferruginibacter sp., assembly GCA_031424845.1. Lineage (GTDB taxonomy): Bacteria > Bacteroidota > Bacteroidia > Chitinophagales > Chitinophagaceae > Ferruginibacter. The sequence goes on along the minus strand of JANPIF010000253.1, from coordinate 4,275 downwards.
AAACTCATTGGACCTAACTGGTTATCATTCAGTCCTACTGCATCACCCACTAGAATTTTCCCTAGATTATCATCAGTGTTAAATGGTGCATTTACCACAGGTCCATTGCTTGGAGGAGATCCTATTGCTACAATTGAAGCTTTAAGTTCTGTATCAAGAGTATTTAATTTTCGTTTAACTGTTAGAGATAATTCTCCATATGTATCAACTGGACTTGTTAAAGTAGGTCAAACTGCTTTCACAGATATGTCAGTTACTGTTACTAATACTTCAGGTCCTTTCCAAGTGACCATTCCTAATACAAATGTTACATGGGCGGGTGGTTCATCTCAAACAATAACTTGGGATGTAAATAATACAACATTACCACCTGTAAGTTGTGCAAACGTAAAAATTTCCTATTCTACTGATGGTGGATTAACTTTTCCAACAGTTTTAGCTGCTAGTACTGCAAATGATGGTACAGAAGTTTTAACTATACCAGCAGGTGCCACAACTACTGCTCGTATAAAAGTAGAATCTATTGGTAACATATTCTTTGATATTTCTAATACAAATTTCACAGTTACAGTTCCTCCAAATGATTTTGCTTTTGGTGCTACAACGGCTTCTACTAGTGCTTGTCCAGCTCCAACAAATCCAACTGTAACAATTCCTACAACTGTTACGGGTACATTTACAACTCCTATCACTTTATCAGCTACTGCGGGCGTGCCGGTTGGTACAACTGTAACTTTTGCACCAAATCCGCTTACCCCAGGTGCAAGTACAGTGGCTACTTTAAACAATGCTAATATACTTGCCAATGGTACTTATAACATCACAGTTACAGGTACAGCAGGAGCAAGTGTAAAAACAACTACCATTACATTTATAATAACTGCAGGAGCAGGCCCTACTTTAACTGCTGTTGCAAACCAAACAGTTTGTGCCCCTGCAACCGCTACTTTTACAGTTTCTACAGTTTCAACTCCGGTAACATACCAGTGGCAGTCTGCACCAACAATTGGTGGTACATACACTAATATTACTGGTGCTACTAATGCCACATATACTACTGGTGTTACATCTGCAGGTATGAATGGTATGGGTTTCCGTGTAATAGTTTCTACTCAATGTGGTAGTACTATTTCAAACAATGCATTGTTAACGGTGAATACATCAGCTGCAATTACTACGCAACCGGTTAACCAACCATCTTGTACAGGTAATACTGCAACATTTACAGGTGCTGCAAGTGGGCTTGGTGTTACTTACCAATGGCAATCATCTACAACCGGTGTTGCTGGTACATTCACAAATATTCCTGGTGCTACAAGTGCATCATATACAACTCCGGTTATTACAGCTACAACACCGGCATACTATCAATTAGTGGCAACCACTACGACTTGTCCGGGTACTGCTACTTCTAACGTGGCACAATTAACCATCAATGTAACGGCTGCTATAGGTACACAACCAACTGCTCAAACAGTTTGTGCACCAGCAACAGCTACATTTACGGTTGCGGCTACAGGCTCAGGTCTTAGTTATCAATGGCAAGTAGCTACTGCTGCTGCACCTACTGTGTTTACAAACGTTGGTACAAATGCTAACAGTTATACAACAGCGGCTACTTCTGCTGCAATGAATGGTAATATTTACCGTGTTGTAGTTACTGGTTCATGTAATGCAGTTACTTCTTCTAATGCAACACTTACAGTAAATAATGTTGCTTCTATCACAACTCAACCTACACCCCAAATAGTTTGTAATGGAACTACTGCTACATTTACAGTAGTAGGAGCAGGTTCAGGCACACTTAGTTACCAATGGCAGTCTGGTCCTTCTGCTACGGGTCCATTTACCAATGTTACTACAGGTACAGGTGCTACTACTGCATCTTATACTACTGTTGCTACAATTCCAGCAATGAATGGTACATATTATCAAGTAGTGGTAAATAGTTCTACTTGCCCTGCTGCAGTTACTTCTACTCCGGTATTACTTACTGTAAATACGGTAGCGGTAATAGCTACTCAGCCTACAGCACAAACAGTTTGTAAAACACAAACAGCTACATTTACGGTAGCAGCGGTGATTGTTCCTGGTCTTACATATCAATGGCAATCATCACCATCTGCAACAGGTACATTTACAAATATCCCTGGTGCCACTTCTCCTACTTATACAACACCTGCAACTGTTTTAGCAGATAATGGTAAGTTTTATAGAGTTAATATTACAGGTACATGTTCTGCTACACCTACCACATCTAATGCTGTAGGCTTAACGGTAAATGATCCTATTGCTATTACTGCTGGGCCACAAGTACAAAGTGGTTGCGCAGGAGATAACTTTACATTCAGCGTAACTGCTGTGGGAGGTACATTCTATCAATGGCAATCTTCTCCAACAGGTTTACCGGGTACATTTACAAATATTGCGGGAGCAAATGGCCCAAGTTTAACCAGCTATACTATTACAGGAGCACCATTATTTTTAAATGGAACTTATTATAGAGTATTTGGAACTGTACTTTGTGGCGCAGGTATTTCAAGCGATACAAGCACATCAGCAAGAATATTTTTAAGCAATAAGCCCACAGTTGTTTTAACGGCACCTGTAACTTCTACTAATAATCCTGCTGTAAATTCTATGATATTTGCAACTGTTAGTCCTGCAAATGCAAATGTTACTTATACTTGGAAACGCAATGGTGTTATCATTCCTAATACATTAGGTGCAACTTCAATTACTTTAAATGTAGATGATGCAGCTAGTTATCAAGTAACAATTACTGATAACACAACTCAATGCCAAAGTGTTTCAAATATTGTAACAACTTCAGCTTCTACCAGTGATAATCTTTTAAAGAATCAGGTATTTATTTATCCTAACCCTGTTCGTAGTATAATGCAAATAAGGTTTAATAATTCTACAGATACTGATAGAGCAACAATGGTAAATATATATGATGAAAAAGGAGCAAAGGTTTTTGCTAAATCATATACTATAAATAACACTTATGGAAGAATGGAAGTTGATATGAGCAGAATGCAAAATGGTATCTACATGATTTATCTTATGGATAAAAATGGTAAAAGACTATCAGGAAGTAAAGTTGTAAAATTTAATTAAACGAAATATAATGAATATAAGAGACCACCATATTGGTGGTCTTTTTTTTTTAAAAAAACAATGAGTTAGTTTTGTTAAATATGTTTCATTGGAATAAATGTTGCAATAAATTTAATTTTTAAGCGTTCTAAAATTTATAATGATTTTTTAAATCATTTCAGTATTTTTACATAGTTGAAACAAATATTATTCATATCATTTTTTATTATTGGAATAACTTTTACATCTTTTGCACAAAATAGACAAACCACGGAAAGTGCTAGTACGCAGGCAAAATTTATAAAATCTTATCCCAACCCCGCTAGTACTGTGGTAAATTTTGAATTTCAAAAAGGTTATAGCAGATCTTATTCCATTCAAGTACTCAACTCTATAGGAAAAAAAATGTATGAAGCTAAAAACATTCCTTCTCTACTTTCAATTAATTTAAAAGAAGAAAAATTTTACCGGGGTATTTATATTTATCAGTTGATAGATAAAAATGGTGTTGTAGTAGAATCCGGTAAAATATTAGTTGTAAACTAATAGCCATTTACAATCCATTTTCTATTTAAATTTCCCAATTCACATCTCACAATGTCTTATCGGTGTCAATTTGACTGAAATCCTCCATTGGCAAAATGTTTGACTGTTGTACATTTGCAAACATTTAAACAAAAGTATTTATGCAGGATACAGAAAAATCAATACCAGTAGAAGACGAACAAATGGACATTAATTCAGATGCCGATATACCAGGGCATACACATTTGAGTAACCCAAACTCCGATACGGAGAACAATACAGAAAAATTAGAATTAGAGATTCAAGAGCAAAAAGATAAATATTTACGTTTGTTTGCAGAGTTTGATAATTATAAACGTCGCACATCTAAAGAGCGTTTGGAACTTATGCAAACTGCCGGCAAAGAAATGGCAATAGCACTTCTGGAAGTGGCAGATGATATGGACAGAGCTGAAAAACAAATTGCAGCAGATGATGATATTCATCATGTGAAAGAAGGGGTTCAGTTGGTATTTAATAAACTGCGTTCTGTATTACAACAAAAGGGCATTGTAGCTATGACAAGTATAGATACAGAGTTTGATGTGGAAAAACATGAAGCAGTAACAGAAATACCTGCAGGCGATGAAAAAGCAGGTAAAGTGGTAG
>JANPIF010000252.1:0-8501 GCA_031424845.1 Ferruginibacter sp. | reverse complement strand
AATCAATAATAATTTTGGCAACATATTGTCTCCTTCAAAAATTACCATTGATTTTTCTACCAACAACCGAAGGTTTAAATACACCAATACGGCTGCAATAGCACCGGCAGTTATTTTAGTGATATTTTTAATGGCAAACTTTCCCATGGTTTTTTTATCGCTCACAAAATAAATGAGTGGTATTACTGCAAAGCCAAGTTGCATGCTTAAAATAACCTGGCTCATCACAAGCAAATCTCCCACACTTCTTTCACCATAAATAAGTATAACAATCAGTGCAGGTACAATGGCAACCATTCTTGTAATAAGCCTGCGCAGCATGGGGTTTATGCGAAGGCTTAAATATCCTTCCATTATTATTTGTCCGGCAAGTGTACCTGTTACAGTACTGCTTTGTCCTGCCGCAATTAGTGCTACCGCAAAAAGTATGGGTGCTGCACCGCCTAAAAAAGAGGGGAGAAGTTCGTGTGCATCCTGTATTTCTTTTGTGCCGGCATACTCAGTTCCAAAAAACAAGGTGCCTGCTAATACCAGTATGGCAGCGTTTACGAAAAAGGCAAGGTTAAGTGCAATGGTAGTATCTATTCTATTAAATTTGATGGCTTGTTTTATGCCAAAATCTGTACGATCTATTTTACGGGATTGTACGAGTGCGGAGTGTAAATAAAGATTATGTGGCATTACCGTCGCACCAATAATTCCTACTGCTAAAAAAAGTGCTGTTCCATCTGCAGGGTTGTTTTTTGCAGGAAAAGATGGAATGAAACCTTTTACAATGCTACCAACATCTGGCGCAGCCATAAAAATTTGTATAAAGAATGCTACAAAAATTATTCCCACCAAAGCAATGATGAATGCTTCCATTTTGCGCATACCAAGTCTTTGTAAATAGAGCAGTAAAAAAGTATCGAGCACTGTAATGCTTACACCCCATACCAATGGCAAACCGGTGAGTAATTGAATGCCAATTGCCATACCTAAAACCTCTGCAAGGTCGCAGGCAGCAATGGCAACTTCTGCCAGCAAATACAAAATAAAGTTTATGCCCCGGGGATATGTTTCTCTGTTTGCCTGTGCCAAATCTCGGCCTCTCACAATGCCTAACCTTGCTGAAAGCCCTTGCAGCAAAAGCGCCATAAGGTTACTCATCAGTAATACCCAAATGAGCGCATAACCATAAGTGCTGCCGCCTTCTATATCTGTAGCCCAATTGCCGGGGTCCATATAACCCACACTTATTAAATACGCCGGACCAAGAAAAGAGAAAATTTTTCTTAGCCCTTTTTTTGGAACCGTTGTATCTATTGTATTGTGAACCTCACTGAGAGATCTATCATCAAAATTACTTTTTAACATAGTCGTGTAAAACTAAACTTCGCTTAATGGAATAATGAACTTAGACAAATCTAATAATTAAGGGGTGTATTTCCAATTTTGTTTTACCGGTGATAATTTTGGAACAATCATTTTTCTTCAGGCTATCTACTAACATGTTGGCCAAGCGGAAAAGAGAGAAATACAATCTTGATCATTTATTTCCAAAGATTTATTTTAAAGAAGTTCTATTTTTTCTAATGATTGCATTTCATTTTTTAATGTTAAGAAATTATTACCTAAACCCGGGTTTTCCCACCGCAAACCATAATTATGCCATCCTTCGCTCATTTTACATTTTTCCTTTTTATATTGCAGTTCATTAAAAATAGAACAGGATGAATTTTTCTCAATATCAAGTGCCTTATCATTCAGATAATGAATACGCAAAAAGAGTAGCTTATTTTTCTATGGAATTTGCGGTACATCAACCATTAAAAATATATAGTGGTGGACTTGGATACTTAAGTGGATCTCATTTGCGCAGCGCTTACGAACTCCGTCAAAACCTTGTGGGCATAGGTATTTTGTGGAAATATGGTTACTACGACCAGGCTCGCAATCCTGACCAAACTTTGCAGGTACAATGGAATGAGAAAATATACAATTATTTAGAAGATACAGGTATTAAATTTCAGATAGATATTCACGAACATCCGGTATGGGTAAAGGCGTATTACCTAAACCCCGAAACATTTAAAAGTGCGCCTTTGTTTTTGTTGAGTACGGATTTGCCGGAGAATGATCATGTTTCTCAAACAATCACCCACAGATTATATGATGCAAATGTGGCTACTAAAGTGGCTCAGTTTATTTTATTAGGTGTGGGCGGAGCAAAGCTGATGGACGAACTTAATTTTAATCCGGATGTGTATCATTTAAATGAAGCACATGGCGTGAGTGCAGCATTTTATTTGTATAGAAAATTTAATAAAAATAAAGAAGAAGTTAAGAAGCGTTTGGTATTTACAACACATACACCTGAAGAAGCTGGAAATGAAAAACATGATTTGTACCTCTGTGAAAAAATGAGTTATTTCTGCGGATTGACCATAGATGAAGTGCGTACGTTAACAGTTATGACAGATGATAAATTTAACCATTCATTGGCCGCTTTACGTTTTGCCAGAATTGCGAATGGTGTGAGCCAGTTGCATGGAGAAGTAAGCAGACAAATGTGGAGTAAGTATGAGGATATTTGCGAAATAAAATCTATAACCAATGCACAAAACTGGCATTATTGGGCAGATAAACAACTGTACAATTTTGCTGATTCGCATAACGAAGAAGGATTTATTGACAGAAAAAGATACTTGAAAAAACGTGCCTTTGAAATTGTTTCTGATCAAACGGGTAAAATTATGAACCCTGATGTTTTAACTATAGTTTGGGCGAGGAGATTTGCCGGTTATAAGCGTGCGGAATTAATAACAAGAAACCAGGAAAAGTTTAAGGCTTTAATGGCAAGTACAAAATATCCTGTTCAAATTATTTGGGCGGGAAAGCCTTACCCGGTTGACTATCCTGCCATAAGTGATTTTAATTTTCTCGTAAATCTGAGTAAAGAATTTCCAAATGTGGCTGTGTGTACAGGCTATGAATTGGCATTGAGTAAACGCTTAAAACAAGCTTCTGATGTTTGGTTGAATAACCCTCGTGTACCAAGAGAAGCAAGTGGCACCAGTGGTATGACAGCAGCCATGAACGGATCGGTAAACTTTAGTACAAATGATGGTTGGATATGCGAGTTTATAAACCATGGTAACAATGGGTTTTTAATACCACCGGCAGATTATGAAAAGATGGGGCAGCATGAACAGGATGAATACGATTTGGAAAAAATGTATGAAATTTTAGAGAACCAAATTCTACCTATGTATTATGAAAATGCAAACGTGTGGAGACAAATTGTGAAAAATGGAATGCATGATGTGAGGTGGCAGTTTGATAGCAACAGAATGGCAAAAGAATATTACGATGTGATGTATAATTAATTTTATCTTCAACTTTCTTTAAATCCTTTTTGCCGTTGGTAAAAAGGATTTTTTTTGAGCTTTTATTTTAAAAATTTATTTAGAAGTCAAAAAACCGTTTGTAAAATTCTTTTACGAAGTATAAAAATTTATCAAAATTAAAATTACAAAACATGAATTCATTTCAAAAAAATATAGAAATACGTTGGGCAGATCTTGATCCAAATTTCCATGTGCTGCATTCAAAATATTATGACTTTGGTGCTTATTGTCGCATGGCTTTTTTGGTAGAAAATGGACTGACTCCTGCAGTTATGATGAAGCATCATATTGGTCCCATCATTTTTAGAGAAGAATGCCTTTTTAAGAGAGAAATTATTTTCGGCGATGCTGTTTCCATCAATGTAAAAATTGAAAAAGTGTCAGCTGATTTCGGTAGGTGGACAATGGTACATGAGATTTACAAAAATGCCGAAACTCTTGCTGCAGTTGTAACTATTGATGGGGCCTGGATGGATACTGCTGCAAGAAAATTGACTCTGCCTCCGCAAGAAGTTTTAAACCTATTTGATATTGCTCCTAAAACAGATACATTTCACATAACTGAAAGCAAGATAAAAAAATGATTAACCGCACTATTAATCTTTATAAAAATGCTTATACCGGCCTTACCGATAAAATTTGGTTACTCAGCATTGTTATGCTTATCAATAGGTGTGGTACTATGGTGCTTGCATTTATGACCTTGTATTGTAATCACCTCGGTTTTACGGTAAAACAGGGTGGGCTTGTGGTAGCCATTTATGGTATTGGTGCAGGAATTGGGGCATTAATTGGTGGAAAAATAAGTGATAGGTTTGGTTTTTACTATACTCAGTTTACTTCATTAATTGCAGGTGGTATTATGTTTATTGTACTGGGGCAAATGACTACTTATGTATCAATTTGCATTTGTACTTTTTTCTTAAGTCTAATAAATGAAAGTTTTCGCCCGGCAAATGCTACAGCCATTGCTCATTATAGTAGTGTTGAAAATAGAACACAATCTTATTCACTTGCAAGGCTGGCAGTCAATCTTGGCTGGGGAATAGGAAGCGCATTGGGTGGTTTTTTAGCATCAATCAATTACCATTTATTGTTTTGGGTAGATGGGCTTACCAATATTGCTGCAGCATTTATGTTGTTAGCTATTTTGCCAAAAGTTTCTAAAGAACAACAGTTAAAAATTACACCCAATGAAGAAATTCCAAACCAATTACGTTCACCCTACAGAGATAAAAAATTTCTTTACTTTTTAGGATTTCAGTTGTTTTTTGCCGCCTGTTTTTTTCAAATGTTTACCAATATGCCTTTGTTTTTTAAAGAAGGACTGCATTTAACTGAATTTGATATTGGAGTAATAATGGCTGCCAACGGTGTGATAATAGCGCTATTCGAAATGGTAATTGTGTATAAATTAGAAGGCAAAAGGTCTTACCTAACTTTAATTAGTTACGGTTCAATTTTGATGGGAATATCTTTTTTGTGTTTAAATGTACCGTTGGCAAACGGTTTTGTGATAGCTTCCTTTGCCGTTTTTGTCATAACCATTGCTGAAATGATCTCTATGCCTTTTATGAATAGCTTTTACATTGGCCGCAGCAGCGAAAATACCCGTGGGCAATATGCTGGTATGTACACTTTTACCTGGAGTGCAGCTCAAGTATTAGGAAGTTTTGTAGGTGCAGCCCTCGCTTATTCATTTGGTTTTATAAATTTATGGTTTATAATATGCCTGGTATGTATGCTTGCTGGGGGTGGGTTTTATTGGCTTAAAAATAATGGTGGTGAATAAACTTTATCATAAAGTAAAATACAAAAGCCTCCAATGTTGGAGGCTTTTGTAAAACTATAATAATAAAAATTTATTCAAATACAGAGGAAGCTACCATCTTCATGGTTATAGGCATTGATTGTCCCATCACATCTAAAGTGCCATTTACATCACTGGTAATATCATTTTTCTTAACCAATCCTGTTTTAGTATCAACTAACATATTGCCATCACCTGTGCTTGACATATTTATATCAAATTGCATTCCTTGAGCTTCTTTTGAAATAACTCCTTTAGCAGATGCTTTTATAGCTATGTCAGCAATTCCATTATTAATTGATTTTAATTCATAGGTTTTTATACCTTTCATGCCTGCTTCCGTTGTAGAATCTGTCCATTTATCGCCGATTTTTTTACCTGCAGGTAAAACGAAAAAAGCGATTGCTGCGGTAGCTTCTGCACCTTTAGTCTCTCCCATAATATCAGCCATTGGGTTTTTTTCTCCTTCATCTTCAGTAGCTGCTTTCTTATTTGTTTCGATTACTTTTCCAGTATTCTTTTCAATAGTAATTTCGGCAGGGATATCAAGTTGTTTGCTCAGTGTTTTACCAATTTCAGAATCTCTGTCTTCTTTCTTATCTGAATCAAACTCTACACTTTGTCCCATACCTTCTTGCGACATAGTAATTTTTGTAACAGTATTGGTTGCCTTATACAATTTTTCGTCACTTAATGCTACATTAATCACATTTACAGCTTTAGATGCCATTTTCATTTGCCCTGCTACGCCCATATCCATATCTATGGTTGTATTGGTAGTTGCTGTAATTTTTTTACCATTATCTAATTTTATATTTTGTGCATTCACATAAACTGTTGCAAAACAAAAAGAAAGAAGTAAGAATTTTTTCATTTTAAATTAATTTTTGAAAGGCAAATGTAATTGTTTGCATATCATTTATTCAGAATAAAATGCAAAAAAAAGACCACCGTTTCGGGTGGTCTTTTAATCTGATAAAAATGATATTATCCTATAACAGTTACATTAACTGCATTCATTCCTTTTTTACCATTCTGCAATTCAAATTCTACTTTGTCACCTTCTTTAATCTCATTGATTAATCCGCTAACGTGTACGAAAGTTTCTTTGTCAGAATCATCGTGCTTAATAAATCCGAATCCTTTTTCAGAATTGAAAAACTTTACGGTTCCTTGATTTTTGTCCATTTTTTGTATTTGTATTGTATTAATAAAGTGCGAATGTAAGGTTTTTTTGTATAAATGATGTTATTACTTTCTATATCAACTAAAAGGCTGTTGCACACTTATTAATTATCAAACACTTTTAAAAAGGGTATTTGATATGATGAAAACTGTTTGTTAGTTTGGTATTTCAACATTTTTACTCAGCACATAAAAATTTTTATTAACTGCAACAGTTTTCTTATCCCACCAACTTCCAACTTTTAATTTTTTCCATTGAGCAGTAGGTGTTATCCATTTTTCGCTTCCATCAGCCTTACCAAAAGAAATTTTTATAGGTAAAACCAAATTCGAGACATTATCAGTCCATCTATATTCCATTTTGTTGCCTTTTATTTTATATTCCAACAATGGTACTTTTATGGTTCTTAAATATTGGTCAAAAATGCCTTTTAAGTTTAATTTTAAAAAATGGCTAATATATTCTTCAACCTCCTGCGTTGTTACTGTTTTATGATAATAATTCTTATTTAAACCTATCAGCATTTCTCTAAATCTTTGATCATCTTTTGTTAGTTGTCTTATTAAATGAATCATGTTAGCCCCTTTGTAATACATATCTCCACTCCCTTCTTTGTTTACACCATATGTACCAATAATGGGTATATCATTATCTATATTTTTTCTCAGTCCTTGGACATAAGTTTCACCGGAAGCCTTGCCCCAATAATATTCTAAAAATAAAGTTTCGCTGTAGTTTGTAAAACCTTCATGCACCCACATATCTGCAATATCTTTTGTGCAAATGCTGTTGGCAAACCATTCATGACCACTTTCGTGCACAATGATGAAATCCCATTTTAATCCTTCACCGGTACCGGATAAATCAGTACCGGCATAACCCATTTTGTAAGCATTTCCATAAGCTAGGGCACTCTGGTGTTCCATACCTAAATGTGGGGCTTCAACAATTTGGTAGCCATCTTCATAAAACGGAAAAGGTCCAAACCAATGTTCAAAAGCCTTCATCATTTTTGGCGCATCCAAAAATTGTTTTTTAGCCTTTTCAAGGTTGTATTCCATCACCCAATAATTCATATCTAAATTACCAATTAGCCCTGCATATCTTTCATTAAAATTTACATATTTACCAATGTATGGTACAATGCAATAATTATTAATGGTACTTTTTACATTGTAGGTGTACATGGATTTACTGGTGCCAAAAGGTTTTTTGTCTGTTAATCTGCCATTACCAATGGCAACTAAACTGTCGGGCACAATCATGCGCAGTGTAGCACCACTATCGGGTTTGTCGCTTTGTATATCTTTACAAGGATACCATACACTCGCTCCCAATCCTTGGCAGGCTACCGTCATCCAAGGGTTGTTATTTTTATCTTTTTTCCAAACCCATCCACCATCCCAAGGGGCTCTCACAGCTTCTTTAGGTTTACCATGAAAATAAAATGTTAGAGTTCTAATACCTGGTTTTATTTTGTACATAATATTATTACTCGTATCTCGGTATTGGAGCCAGTAAACATTATCATCTCTTCTAAATTTAAAGGAGGTTTCACCATCTTTTACACTGTCCAGTATCATAGGTTGTTGTAAATCTATCTGCATCATTTTTGCACCATTATCAAAAAACTGCATGGTATTTTTTGCTGAAATTGTTTTTGCACTATAATCAGGTTCAACTGTAATATCATAATGCAACACATCCCATTGCTGGCGAAAAATACCATTGCTTCCACGCAACGTATCGGCATGGGTAAATACTATTTTTTCAGTTCCTAATTGCGCATTGGTTTCATTTGAAAAAAAAGATAAACAAACTATTAAGTTTATAAATATTAAAATTTTCTGCATAGATATTTTTATTTCTATTTAAAATTAAGCGGTTTACTGCAACTGAAAGTATAAATTTGATGATTGGCTTTGCATTATAAAAAAAGCAATTTATTTTTTGAAATTTTAATATATCATGACAGCATTTTACAACAAAACAAAAAGTATTTTTTGCTTGTCATATTTAGTTATTTTATTTTTTGTTTCATGCAAAAACCATTCTCATACTGATAAAAAAATTTTTCGTTACAACGAGTCCAGCGGCATTGCATCCTTAGATCCTG
>JANPIF010000251.1:0-2809 GCA_031424845.1 Ferruginibacter sp. | reverse complement strand
TGATAAGCATGTAATGATTATTAAAAAATAAAAAAAATTGTATGGACGGGCCAAAAGAACTAACAGGTGAAAAAAGCTTGGAGATCATTCAGCAAATGATCCAAAAAGCTAAAACCAATTTTACTGATGATGGTTACGGTTGGTTGGTTTGGGGATCTATGATATTTTTGGCTTCTGTGGCTACTTATTTTCTTGCAGAAGTACAGTATCCAAACCTCTTTTTGGCGTGGAATGTTTTCGGCGGGGCAGCAATCATACTGCTTGCATATGGCTTTTTAAAGCCGAAACGAAACAGTGCTAAAAGTTATATATGTGATATCCTAAGGTATGTGGACATTGGTTTTACTATTTGCCTGTTCATTATTATTTTTTCTATGAATGTGGCAGTGGGCGCCAATGCCGGCTTTGGATATCTTCTCATGTTGTATGGCTTTTTGATGCTTATACAATCAGGCGCCCTCAAATTTAAACCTCTGCTCATAGGGGCAATTGTAAATTGGATAGGAGCAATTGCTGTCTTTATTAACACAGAGTTTAAATATGATATGCTTATTACAGCTGCGGCTGTTTTTATAGGTTATATAATTCCCGGCCTTATGCTAAGAGCGCAATTCAAAAGGGAAAAATCTTCAATGATCACAAACATTTAAGATCACCCTAATGGAATTTAAAAATCTCGACCCTATACTTCATTCTCAATTAAGGCTTGCTGCTATAAGCATTCTTATAAGCGTGAAAGAAGCGGAGTTTACTTTTATAAAAGAGCAGACAAATGCTACTGCGGGTAACCTAAGTGTGCAATTAAACAAATTAAAAGAGGCAGGTTACATTGAAATAACCAAACAGTTTAAAAATAATTATCAACTCACAGTTTGTAAAATAACTGCGCAGGGAGTTTTAGCCTTCGAAGAATATGTGAAAGCATTGCGCAGCTATATCCCAGATAAAGGGACATAAAAAAAAGTGCCACTTATTAGGGAAGTGGCACTCAGGTAAATTCATAGAAAAAAACAAATGCTATGAATTCGTATTAGGAATTTATTCGAAAATCATTAGTTTGGTAGATAATGTTTTCTTTTTCATCAAAATATTCACTGTATATAATCCTTCTCTTAAACTTAGCGCATTATTTAGTGGGATAATATTTTCGCCGTTATTAATGTAAGCTTTAAATGTATTTACCACATCACCCTTTTCATTAATAATTGAAACTGTAGTTTCAATATTTTTCTTATTTGTAGTAGAGGTAAACCTAATTTCTAGCGATGAATTCTTAGCATTTGTACCAACTTTAACCTCCTCCAATGGAATTGCAATAGCTGATGCCATAAAGAGTAAAGTAAAAATGGATGTAATTAAGAATTTCATTGTGTGCTATTAGTAGTAAACTTAATAGGCTAATCACAGAAAATGTTGGAAGTAATTTCAAAAACTAAGCGTGAAAAATTTAAAATAAAAATTTCTACTCTTATAATGTAAAGATAATGTTATGTTTTTAATAACAATGTATTTCTATCAATTTTTTTTCTAATCTAGTTTTCATTAGTGCTTTTTCTAAAGTATTTTTACAGTTATGAATTTGTTGCTGGATGTAAAAGGATTAAACAAAAATTTTGGTCAATTTGAAGCAGTTAAAAATCTTTCATTTACTGTAAACGAAGGTGATGTATATGGTTTTCTGGGGCAAAACGGTGCCGGAAAATCTACTACTCTTCGAATGTTGCTTAAACTTATAAGACCAACTTCCGGGGAAATCATTTTTTCAGAAAAAAACATTGCAAATGATGATAATGCAATGCTTAAACAGACAGGTGCAATTATTGAACGGCCTGATATGTATAAGTTTTTATCTGCCTACGATAATGTACAGCTTTTTGCAAAAATGAGTGGCATAAGGCCAACACGCAAAATCATTATGGACCAGTTAGAAATGGTTGGTCTTGCAGATAGATACGATAGCAAAGCCAAAACTTACAGCCAGGGAATGAAACAGCGCCTTGGCATTGCTGTAGCACTAATACATTCTCCCAAACTTATTATATTAGATGAACCTACAAATGGGTTGGATCCTCAAGGCATAGCAGATATGCGAAATTTAATTTTGAGACTTAGCAGAGAAATGGGCAAAACAGTGATTGTTTCATCACATTTGCTCAGCGAGATCGAAGTGGTAGCAAACCGAATGATTATAATACATAAAGGGCAAAAAGTTGTTGAAGGAAATGTTTCCACTTTGCTCGACCCCGCAGATACTGTTGTAGAAATAAACACTACAAATAATGATGCAGCTTTTTTACAATTACAAAATACATCTTGGCAAAGCCATCTTCAAAAAAGCAGCAGATCCCTTCGCTTAAAAATGAATAAAAACGATGTGCCAAAAGTTGTAGAAACATTATCTGGCATGCACGTAGAAATACTTTCTGTACAACCCCGACATTCTTTAGAAGAATATTTTTTATCATTAACCAACAACGATACACATGTGGAGCCTTTTACAAATTGAGTTATACAAAATATCTAAAAGGCCGAGAACGTACATTGCATTTGTAGCCATTGCAGGCATTGTACTTATAATACAGGCCGCATTTAAAGCAGACCCTGGATACCTCAATATTTTGTTGCAAAACGTAGGGGATACGTTTGAAGTAGATAAAGGGAAAGTAATTAACGGTTACTTTATGTGCTACATGATTTTGAATACACTCCTAATACAAGTTCCCATTTTAGTGGCATTGGTAGCAGGCGATGCTATAAGTGGCGAAGCTAACATGGGTACGCTAAGACTCTTGCTTACAAAACCTATTAG
>JANPIF010000250.1:0-3940 GCA_031424845.1 Ferruginibacter sp. | reverse complement strand
CCCCAGCACTTTTGTCCCTAATATTTCTGCTTTATCGCATGTCATCAAATCTTTATCCAACATAATAAAATCTGCAGCTTTTCCTACTTCTAAACTTCCTTTTTGGGTTTCTTCAAAAGCTGCTTTAGCTGCCCATATCGTCATACCATAAATAGCTTCTTTTCGGGTAAGCGCATTTTCCATTTGAAAACCATTTGCAGGAAACCCTTTACTATCCTGCCTTATAGCCGCAGCAAAAAATGTTTTTAAGGGTTCAATGTATTCAACAGGAAAATCAGTACCCAACGGCATCCAACTATTTGTTTGTAACAATTGTTTATAAGCATAAGCTGTTTTGATACGAGTAGTACCAACACGATCTGCCGCCCAATACATATCGCTCGTGGCATGTGTAGGTTGTACTGATGGAATAATATTATAATCTGCAAAAAAATGAAAGTCTGCAGCATCCATTACCTGTGCATGCTCTATACGCCAGCGTTTATCATTTTTTCCTTTCAACACATCAGCATATATTTTTAAAATTTGCCTGTTGCCACTATCTCCAATGGCATGCGTACACATTTGTAAACCACTACCTTCAAGCATTTGGGCTGCTCTTTCAAAATGAGTTTTATCATGTAATAGAAACCCTTTCCAGTTTTTCTTGTCTGCATAGTCTTGCAGCAAACAAGCTCCACGGCTACCAAGTGCACCATCAGCATAAAACTTAAAACCACCTACCGTAAACCTTTCTGTTTTTAGCGGGCCACTTTTCACCCATTTATCATAATAAGTAGTATCATCTGAAAGGAGTGCAAATATTTTCATTTTTAAGCCACCATCTTTCTGTGCTTTTAATATAAGATCAACAGTATGTTCACTAATGCCACAATCATGTACACCGGTTAACCCTACAGCAAAACAATAATCTTGCGCAGCTAAAAAATATTTTTGTGCAAGTGTATCATTAATTAAAGGCACTTTTTTTTCTGCAAAGTGCATGGCATTATCTACCAAAATACCCGTAAGTTTTCCGTTCTTTATTTCTACTTCGCCACCGGAAATTTTTGTGGCAGTTGTTATGCCCGCAAGGTCCAATGCCTTTTGGTTTAGCAAAGCTGCATGCCCATCAACACGTTTTAAAAATACAGGTCTGGTAGGGAAAAGGCTATCAAAAATTTCTTTGCTCGGAAAATCTTTTACAGTCCAGTCATTTTGATCCCACCCTCTGCCATAAATCCACTCCATGGGCGCTGTGGCACTATATACTTTTATTTTTTCAACAATTTCAGCAAACGATGTGGTACCGGTTAAACTGCACTTCCACATATCTGTAGCGTAACCGGTAAAATGGCAATGCGCATCAATAAAACCTGGGAAAATTGTATTGCCTTTTGCATCAATATTATTGGTAGATGAATACTTTTTTTGTATATCTACATTGTTGCCAACAGCTATAATTTTACCATCGTTTATGGCCATTGCTGTAGCTTGGGTAAAAGCTGAATCAACCGTATAAATTTTAGCATTGCTAATAATTAATGCTACTTTTTGCTTGTTATTACAGGCGGAAAATAGCAGTAGAAATAGTAGGCTATAAAGCGAAGAGGTAAATATTTTCATACACAATATTACGTATTAAATGGTAGCAATTATTGTTGAAGACCTTAGATGATTAGTGGTACTTGTTGTTTATAAAAAAAGTATTAATTATTAGCAAGTCATTATTAATTTACACCCATGTTTAATGCACAACAAGTAAGGGCGCTTCAGCAAGATTCCATTAAATGGCTTTCATCTGCCAAAGGCGAAATAAATGCAGATAATGTTGAAGAGCTACGAAATATTTTAAGGCTTCATGAGCACCGTTATTATGTAGAAAACGATCCTTTAATAAGTGATGGAGAATACGATATTATTTATCAAAAGCTGCAAAAATTTGAAAATGAAAATGCAGAATTAGTTACACCAGACTCTCCCACCCAGCGTGTAGGTAAGGGATTAATAAAATCTTTTCCAAAAGTACAGCACATGGTGCCCATGTTATCGCTGGATAATTCTTACAATGCAGATGACCTAATTGACTTTGATAGAAAAGTAAGAGAACTTTCTAAACAGGATAATATTGAATATTGTATTGAACCAAAATTTGATGGAGCAAGTATTTCTTTGGTTTATGAAAATGACCAGTTGCTTACCGGTATTACAAGAGGTGATGGCGAAGTTGGAGATAACATTACACCCAATGTAAAACAAATTCGTTCGCTTCCATTAAGTGCTGCATTTTCTAAATATGGTATCGAAACAATTGAGTTTCGTGGAGAGGTTTTAATGAATAAAAATAATTTTGTTGCCTACAATAAAGGCTTAATGGAAGAAGGGTTGCCGCCGCTTGCAAATCCACGAAATGCAGCAGCAGGCACACTGCGTATGAAAAATCCTACCATTGTGAGTAAAAGAAATTTAGAGGCGTTTTTGTATCACGTGAGTTTTGTAGCTGTGGGCAATGGGCAGTTGGCAGTTGGCAGTTCGAAAAACGAAATCCAAAACCAACCAATCCAATCACCTAATTCCCAGTTCCCAATCCCCACTACACATTCGGGAATGCTCGAAATGCTTTGGGCGCTCGGTTTTAAATCTCCCAAAAAAGAAATGAAAGTGGTGCATGGTATAGATGCAGTTATAAAATATATAAATGAATTTGAAACAGGAAGAGATGCATTGCCTTATGAAATAGATGGTATGGTGGTAAAGGTGAATGATATTAACATGCAAGATCAACTAGGCATGACATCTCACCATCCTCGCTGGGCAATTGCATTTAAATTTAAAGCAAGACAGGCAACAAGTAAGTTGTTGGGGGTGGAGTTTCAAGTAGGTCGTACCGGCGCAGTAACTCCCGTAGCAAAAATAGCAGCAGCGCAGGTTGGGGGTGTTACCGTTACCAGTATTTCTGTACACAACGAAGATTATATAAAAGAAAAAGATTTAAAAATTGGTGATGCCATTTTAATTGAACGCAGTGGTGATGTAATACCGCAAATTGTAAAATCATTACCTGAATTGCGTACGGGTGAAGAAAAAGAAATTGAGTTTCCAAAAGTTTGCCCAGTGTGTAATGATGCTTTGGTAAGGCCTGAAGGAGAAGCTGTTTGGCGTTGTGTAAATATTAATTGCGAAGCACAAGTAGTAGAAAGAATTATACATTTTGTAAGCAAAGATGCCATGGATATTAAAAGCTTTGGCGAGGCAAATGTGCGCAAGTTTTATTCAATGGGTTTAATAAAAAATGTGCCTGGCATTTATGATTTAAAAGCAAATATGTTTGGCAGCATGGAAGGCTTTGGCGAAAAATCTGTAACCAATTTAATGGATGCCATTGAAGCATCTAAACAACAACCACTGCACCGATTAATTTATGGGTTGGGGATACGTTATGTGGGAGAAACTACAGCAAAAACACTGGCACAAAATATTCCTGATATTTTTGAACTAGCAAAAAAATCAGAAGATGAATTAAAGATGATGGATGATGTGGGAGTAAAAGTTGCTGATAGCATTGCAGAGTTTTTTAAAAATGAAGACAATGTAAAAATGTTGGAAAACCTTGCAGAAAAAGGATTACAAATGAAAGCTCAACCAAAAGAGAAAATAGAAGGAGGCTTGGTTGGACAAACATTTTTATTTACAGGAACATTATCAAAATTAAAGAGGGCCGATGCAGAAGCAATGGCAGAAGCACTTGGTGGAAAAATTTTAAGTGGCGTAAGCAGTAAATTAAATTACTTGATTGTTGGGGAAGATGCAGGAAGTAAACTTGAAAAAGCAAAAAAATTAATGACAGTAAATATTATTAGTGAGGATGATTTTATAAAACTCACTTCGACAATTTAATTAATTATGATAGAGAAAACCACCCTTCAGTTTCTTACAGATTTAAAAAAGAATAATACAAAAG
>JANPIF010000249.1:0-1490 GCA_031424845.1 Ferruginibacter sp. | reverse complement strand
AGGTTTTTATATTAGTTCGTTATTAAAAATATTGACAGTTTTTCTGTCTTTCATTAGTTGTTTCTTCCAATTTTGAGCGAATGCTGCAGGTTTACTCCGCTCTAGATTGTTGTGTATTCTTTTGTTATTGTAATGTTCTACCGCCCGTTTTGTATCATTTTTTAGTTGCTTAAAGTCTCTTGGTTGCCAATAATCCAGGTATTCTTCCTTAATTGTTCTGTTTATCCTTTCAGCATAGGCATTATCCTGAGATGATTTACACATACTAATTTTGCATTTATTGGCTTCTAACAGGTTGATGTATTCGCTATAAATATATTGGCTCCCTCGGTCTGAATGATGGATTACAGGTGGCTTATTATTGATAAGTGCCATCTCCAATGCCTTAACATTAGCCGTTGCCCTCATGTTGTCAGATACCGTATATCCAACAATCATTTTTGTATACACATCAATGATAAAAACCACATAATAAAATTTATCATTCACATCATAATAGGTTATATCTGATTGCCAAACAATGCTGGGTGCAGATATCGACAGCCCTTTGATCAGGTTTGTATACTTTGAAGCCACGGAATAAGTTGTTCGCTTGTAATTTATACGCTTTTTTATCCTGAAGCCCAGGTCCATAAAGAGTTCTATAAATCTATCCCTACCTATAAAATCAGGATTTAAGCTATAATACATTTTTTCCAAACCACAACCTGGGTGTTCTTTTCGCAACTCTTCCACTTCCTCTAATAAGCAAAGTACCCTATTGTCAAATACATCCTGGCGGCGGCGATATTGATCTAACGCTTGCCTGGTTATACCTACATATTTGTAAAGCTGGCTCATTGAAAAGGCTATTTTTTCTTTGTTAGATTTGAACCAGGTGATGGTGGCAAACTGTAATTTTTTTTTATATCAATGTTTAAATCAGTCTTAGCTAATTCAATCATTTTTTCTAAATATTCAATCGCAATTTGCTTTTGGCCTATCATCTGCTCCAGTTCCTTTACCTTCTTTGCCAGCTCTTTTAATTTATTTTGACTGCTGTCTTCCATCTCTACAATTCTACAGCCTTTTTCATTAAACCGGGAATATTTATACACCCAGCGATAAATGCAGGTACTTCCAACCCCATACAATTTTTCCAGTTGAAGTATGCTAAACGCTCCCTTCTCAAAACTGGCAACTATTCCCTTCTTAAAATCTTCGCTATAATGGCGATGCTTGCGGATCTCTTTTATATTTGCTTCCATATAAGGTGACTTTTGTTGTCAACCTATATCAGGGACGTACAACCTCCACCTCCTACCCTCTCCCATCTACCCTCTCCCTCCTACCCTCTACCCTCTACCATCTACCCTCTACCGTCTACCTTCCCCCCTCCACCCAATCTGCAATAAAAACATTAGTATCTCTTGTACCGCCGTTATTCCTGTTGCTGCAGAAGATGATCTTTTTCTTATCCGGGGAAAACATCGGGAAAGCGTCGAAGCCTT
>JANPIF010000248.1:0-2082 GCA_031424845.1 Ferruginibacter sp. | reverse complement strand
AGTGGCACTACCATTACGCAAACTTTGGTAGCAGAAGGGTGTATTATACATGCACAGTCTATATCTAATTCCCTTATTGGTATAAGAAGTCGTATAGGTACTGGAAGTGTTTTACAAAGTTGTTATGTAATGGGAAATGATTTTTATGAAACCATAACTGAGATTGCACATAATTTTGAACATGGAATTCCTAAACTAGGCATAGGTGATAATTGCGAATTAATGAATGTAATAATTGATAAGGATTGCAGAATAGGAAATAATGTAAAAATCAATGGAGGTGTTCATTTGCCGGATTCAGACCATGCTTTATTTGTTGTAAAAGATGGAATTGTGGTTGTAAAGAAAGGAGCTACTATTGAGGACGGATTTGTGTTGTAAGGATATTTATGCAAATTTTCAAAAGCGGCTGAATCAAAATTTTGAAGGGTATGTCATGTTGAACTTGTCTAAACTTTACATACCCTTCAAAATTCAAAAGATTATCAATTTCGACAAGCTCAATTTGACAATCTTTTGAATTTTCATTCAGCGTCTTTTGGATTATGCAATCGGTACATTAATCGCCACCATCGTTCCTCTACCTTCCGCACTGTCAAATTCCACTGTGCCTTTTAAAAATTCAATTCTAGAAGCGATATTTTTAAGCCCGATTCCTTCAAATTTAGACTGGTCGTTTGTATTAAAACCTTTACCGTTGTCTTCAATAGAAACACTAATTCCATCTTTATCTTTTATCAATGAAATATCCAACAGGTTTGCACCGGAATGTTTTATTACATTATTTACACACTCCTGTATAATTCTATATAAAACTATTTCAACATTATTATCTATGCGCTCATTTAACCCTTCGGTATATAAATTTATTTTTAAAACACGGTTATCAATTTTATCAATAAACTCTTTAATGGCCGATGCTAAACCAGATTTCAACAGCGCATTAGGCATCATTTGATGGCTTACACTTCTAACTTCTTTGCAGCCTTCATCAATTAAACTGATAACTTTTTCAAAAGCTAATTTTTGTGTTTCATTCTTAAAAGATATTTCACTTTCAAAAGCAGAAAGATTCATTTTTGCTGCACTCATAACCTGCCCTACACCATCGTGTAAATCTTTTGCTATCCGTTCTCTTTCATTTTCTTCAGCAGCTAAAATGCCTTTGGTTGCAAGATCCTGTTGCTTTATTACTTCAGACTGTAACTTCTTTTCCTGTTTTAATTTATACCTTCTATAAAAGGAATAACCTAACATGCCAAGCAAAATGGCTAAACCTACAATACTTGCAGTAAATATTTTTTGACGAGCCAGTGTAAAATTCTGTTCCTGTATTTGCTTGTCCTTTTTTTCAGAATCGTATTTAGTTTGTAATTCGTTTATCGCCTTTGCATTTTTTTCATTTAAAAGACTATCTTTTATTTTGTAATAATTGTTCTTTTTTTCAAAAGCAGTTTTAAAATCTCCAATAGCTGAATCGTATGAGGAAGATCTAAATAATATTTCGCCAATTGTAAACCTATCATTATAAATTTTTGCAGTAGAGTCAGCTCTATGAAACCATCTTTTTGCTTCTGAAAAATTCCCTAAAAATGTATTTGCATACCCAATATTTGATTGTATAAGCGCTAAGCCTGCAATATTATTGTTAGTTAATGCGAGGTTTAAAGCTTTTTCCAAAAATGGAATAGCATCCTTAAATTTCTTTTCCCTTAACAAAATAGCTCCAAGATTATTATTTACTGTTTGACTTCCTCTGGCGAAATTTATTTTTAAAAATGCAACATCTGCTTCTTTTAAAAATATTAGGGCACTATCTGTGATTTGCCTTTCCGTATAAACATTTGCAAGGTTAAGTTTACATTTCCCCAAGTTTAAGTAATCTTGCAACTCATCGGCTAATGCTATTCCTTTCTTATAATATTCAATTGCAAGCGAGTAATTTTTATTTTGAAAAGAAATTTTACCAATGTTATTGTAAATCATTACAATCCCATTTTTATTGTCGGTAGACTCATATAACTCCAATGCTTTCAAATTGGATTTCATACTTACTTCCTGGTTCCCAAGGTCGTCATTTAC
>JANPIF010000247.1:0-6747 GCA_031424845.1 Ferruginibacter sp. | reverse complement strand
ATGCGTTGCAAAGCTATGCCTTAACACATGTGGGCTTTTCTTTTCTACAGTAGTAACTTTTGACAGATATTTCTGCACAATATTGTAAACTGTTTTAGGGTCTAATTCTCTTCCCTTATCATTAACGAATAAAATCATATTATCATTGCGTGGAAATAGTTTTTTCTTTTCTTCACAGTATTCTTTTAAAATGTTTATTAATGCAGCATTAACCGGGATAATCCTCTCCTTACCTCCCTTACCAAATACTTTTATACTTGCATTTATTTTATCAATACTGTAATCTTTTAATGCTAACATTTCCCCTTTACGCATACCCGTTGAATACAATACTTCTATAATAAGTTTTTCTGTAAGCCCTTTAAACCCTTCTGAAAATTGTACTGAGGTAAGTAATGTATTTGTATCTTTTTCGGAAACAAATTGTGGAAGTCTTTTTGGCATTTTTGGTGAAATAACTGATGTTACAGGATTTCCTTTTACTAATTCGCTTTTTAATAAATATTTAAAAAATGAACGAAGTGTAGAAATCTTTCTGTTGAGGGAACGTGAACTCATTTCATGTTCCTTTAATGATGCGAGCCAGGTACGTATGTAGGAAGTTTTGATTTCATGCAATTGTGTATCGGGAAATTCTTTTTGCATAAATCCTGCAAAATCATCTAAATCTGTTTTATAAGATATAATTGTGTGCCTGCTGTAACGTTTTTGAAACTGGAGATACTCCAAAAAATTTAGCTGATGATTTTGAAAAGGTATAGACATAAAAAAACTGATGACCAAAGTTAGTGATAACCTGCCATCAGTTTTTACTATAAATAATTTACGATATTAATCGAATTTCCCTTCAGAAAGCTGCTGCTTGTAAACTGCTTTCAAAACTTCCATACGGCGACGGATAGATGGCTTGATAAAAGCTTGTCTTTCTCTTAACTGAAGAAGTGTACGACTTTTTTCGAATTTCTTCTTATACTTTTTAAGTGCTTTGTCTATGTTTTCGCAATCTTTAGAATCTATTATTAGCATTGTGTTATACCCCCTTTTAGTGATTTAGGATTGCAAAGATAAAAGAAAAATTTAAAAAAAGAAATATAATAAACAATTTCCGAAATTTACATCATGTTTACAGGAATAATTGAACAAACTGGTACAATAGAAAAAGTAGAAAAGAAAGAAAGTAATATAACGCTTACTGTAAGGGCTGCATTAACTTCTGAACTTACGATAGATCAAAGCGTGAGCCATAATGGAGTTTGCCTTACAGTAGAAAGTATTAGTGAAAATACCTACACTGTTACAGCAATTGCAGAAACTATTAAAAAAACTAACCTTGGTAATTGGCAACAGGGAAGCATTGTTAATTTGGAAAGATGCCTTCGTTTTGATGGGAGACTGGATGGACACATTGTGCAAGGACATGTAGATACTGTTGGGAAGTGTATAGAAGTAATTGAAAAACAAGGAAGCTGGGAGTATATTATTAGCTTCGACAAAAACTTTGCAAAGCTAATTATTGAGAAAGGATCTATATCCCTCAACGGAATAAGTCTTACAATTTTTAATATAACTGATAACAGCTTTACAGTAGCCATCATACCATACACATTTGAGCATACAAATATGCACACATTACAAGTAAATGATTTAGTAAATATTGAATTTGACATGATAGGGAAATATGTCAATAGAATCAATCAAATTAAATAATAACCGACATGGTAATCCGGTAATATAATTTTTATCAAAATCATGATGTAAATAAAATTTCAGAATGTTGGTATTTGCCCAAAGACCCAAGAAAAATTTATTTTTTATTATTTATCATTAATGATTTCTTTAAAGTTGATTAGCAATTCAAATATTACCGTTCACAACTCTACTCCTCCATCATTTCCCTTACTTCTCTTACCACATCTTCTACATTTGGTTTTGCAAAATAATCGCCATCACTGCCATAGCCGGGACGATGTGCTTTGGCAGTAAGTGTGCGTGGCGAAACATCTAAAAATTTATAGCCTTTTTGCTCTTCCATTACTTTGTTAAACATATATGCCGCTGCACCGCCAGGGACATCTTCATCTATAAAAATAATTCGACTTGTTTTTTTAAGAGAAGCTACAATGCCATGATTTATATCGAAAGGCAAGAGCGTTTGTACATCTATTACTTCGCAACTAATATTCATTTTTGCTAAAATTTCTGCAGCTTCCTGCACAATGCGCAAGGTAGAACCATAGCTTACAATCGTAATATCATCCCCTTCTTTTAATATATCGCAAACGCCCAAAGGCACAGTAAACTCAGCAAGATTGGTAGGTAGTTTTTCTTTTAATCTATACCCATTTAAACATTCTACCACTAAGCCAGGGTCATTGCTTTGCAACAATGTGTTGTACATACCTGCAGCCTGAGTCATATTGCGAGGTACACACACATACATACCACGAAGTGCATTTACAATCATGCCCATTGGGGAGCCGCTGTGCCAAATACCTTCGAGCCGGTGCCCACGTGTACGAACAATGAGCGGTACACTTTGCTGTCCTGCTGTTCGAAAATGGGTGGTAGCCACATCATCGCTTAACGGCTGTAAACCATACAATAAATAATCTAAATATTGTATTTCTGCAATAGGACGCAAACCTCGTAAAGCCATGCCTATGCCTTGTCCCATGATGGTAAGTTCTCTTATACCAGTATCAAAAATACGATCGCTACCATACTTTTCCTGCAAGCCACTAAAGCCTTGGTTTACATCTCCAATAAAACCTAAATCTTCGCCAAAAGCTGCTACTTTATTGTTGTTGGCAAACAATTGGTCAAAATATTTATTGAGTATCTCATATCCATTTACTGCCGGTGCACCATCTTCGAATTTTGCTGCAATCACCGGAACTTTTAATGCCGATTTTTCTCCTTCGTTATATAAAAATGAATCGTATTCTTTTGCTCCTTTTTTTAATAACTCATCATAAAAAGGTTTTAGATCTTTTGCTTTATCTATGGGTAAATTATATAAAACTGTTGCAATTGTTTTTAAAATATCTCTTTTATATGGTTCCCGCAAACTCCGTAAATCTGCCGCATGTTTTAATGCAATTTCATCCTCCGTTTTTTCCAATATGACTACTGTACTTGCAACTGACGCTTTTATTGGACCAAGATAATTTTCCCAAGCAGCTTGTTTGGCTTGTTTTACATCTGCTACAGCGAGTTCTTCAATTTCTTTTATTTCATCTTCTTCAGCCAAAGCATTTTCTATAATCCAACTACGCATTTGCTTTATACAATCCCATTCTTTTTCCCAAGCAAGCCTATCTGTTTTTTTATAACGCTCATGGCTGCCGGAGGTAGAATGCCCTTGTGGCTGTGTAATTTCTTCTATATGAAAGATAGCAGGCGTATGTGTTTCTCTTATTTTCTCAATGGCAGGTTCCAGCACTTCGCACATTCCAGCATAATCCCATCCTTTTAATTTATAAATATCAAATCCATTTGTCCCATCTTCTTTTTGAAAACCAGACAGGGCATCTGATATAGAACCTTTGGTAGTTTGGTATTCTTTGGGTACCGAAATACCATATCCATTATCCCATACAAAAACGGCCAATGGCACTTGTAATACTCCTGCGGCGTTTATGGTTTCCCAAAAATGACCTTCGCTGGTAGAAGCATCGCCAATGGTACAAAAACATATTTCGTTTCCGTTATTGCTTAAACTTGTTTCGTTTTTTAATTCTTTTACATTTCTAAAAAATTTACTTGCAAAAGCTAATCCCAGTGCTCGGGGCATTTGCCCTCCGGTGGGTGCTATATCACTTGAAATATTTTTTGTGGTAGCCAATGGAAGCCACTCTCCTGCTTCGTTTACCATTGGTGTGGCAAAGTGAGCATTCATTTGGCGGCCTGCACTGAATGGGTCGTGTGTTACATCTGCATCTGCATATAATTGCGCAAAAAATTGTTGTACGGTAGCTAAGCCACTTGCAAATGCAAAAGTCTGGTCTCGATAATAACCCGATCTAAAATCCCCGGGTTTAAAAAATTTAGCCATGGCTATTTGAGGCACTTCTGCTCCATCGCCAAAAATGCCAAACTTAGCTTTACCCGTCAAAACTTCTTTACGCCCGAGCAAACTTGCTTCTCTGCTAATGCATGCAAAACGATAATCGTTTAATACTTCATTACGAAAAGTATCGAAACTTAATTTTTCATCTTGTGCAGCATCTATATTGTTGAGAGTATCCATAGTTATATAAGTTGCTGCAAAAATATTGACTTTTAAAGTGCTTTGTTAAAAAACTGTAATGAGATTCGTAAATTATTTAAAAAGCAAACCTTTTTGTATATTTGAGCTCTCTAAAATAAAAATGTAATTACATGAAAAAATTATTTTTAATTACTTCGTTGTGTGTAGGTTCATTAGCAATTAATGCACAGGTGGCGCCAGTGGATCCACATGCAGGCCATAACCATGGCACAGAAGCAAAAAAACCTGCCACCCCAGTAGATGAGCATGCAGGTCATAACCATGGTACTGAAACAAAAGCTAATTTGAGTGCTACCCCTGTTATTTCAAATACAGTAGTTACACCTGCTGTGGATATGTTGGCTGTTGCAGAAACCTACGATTTTGGGAAAATACCACAAGGGAAGCCTGTAACGCATAATTTTGAAGTAACAAACATTGGAAAAGCTTCATATAAATTAGACAATGTAGCTGCTAGCTGCGGCTGTACCACACCACAATGGGATAAAGAAAAGGTAATTAACCCTGGTGAAAAATCATCTATCAACGTAGGTTTTAATGCGGCTGCAGAAGGTCCTTTTACTAAAGCTGTAACTATTACCTATAATGGAACACAAAGTAAAGTAATTACTATAAAAGGGGAAGTTTGGAAAACACCTGCTGCAAGTGCCCCGGCAAATGCAAGTTTAAACGATTTAAAAAACTAAATACAAACAAATTTTAATTTAAAACAAAAGCAAAAAGATGAAAAAATTATTATTCGCATTTACAGCAATGGTATTATCTGCAGGTGTATTTGCACAGGTTAAAGCTGATGATATTGCAAAAATCAAAATGGAAACTATTGATCTAGGAAAAATTCCTCAAGGAATACCTGCAGTATCTACATTTGTTGTTACCAATATTGGTAAAACTGACTTAATTATTGAAAGTGCAAATCCTACATGTGGTTGTACTGTGGGCGATTATACAAAATCTCCTATTAAGCCAGGACAAACAGGAACAATTACTGCAACTTTTAACGCTGCAGCTGTTGGACCAATTGATAAGCACATGAATGTAAAATTTGCAGGTGCAGATGATACTAAGAGTATCGGCTTTAAAGGTGAAGTATTAACTACTGAAGATTATGCAAAATTAAAAGGTGAAAAAGTACCTTCATCTACTGTAGCGGTTAAAGCTAATGTAGCAACACCCGTAAAACTAAGTTCTCCATCTTCTAAAGTTATTAAAAAGACCAAAAAGACTAAAACAGTGAAAGCTGCTGTTGTAGCTTCTTAAGTTTTAATATTATTTAATAGGTAAACCTCTGCATTTGCGGAGGTTTTTTTATTAGCTTTATCTAACAATCATCAACAGAATATTTTAAAAATGACTTTAATTTTTTATGTATGCCCTATCAGGGTAATGGCTTTTTATATAGGCGTAAATTGAGGCCCTAGATTTGATGAAATGATTGTAAAAAATATAAAAATCAAATAACCTTAAGATAAATTAATATGGCAGAAGAAAAATACAGTTACGGTATGATAGGGCTTGGAACGATGGGTTGTAACCTTGTTTTAAATATGAGCGACCATGGTTTTAGTGTGGCAGGTTATGATAAAAATATTTTACAAACTGATAACCTTAATGCACAGGCACAAGGAAAAAATGTAAAAGGGTTTAATGAAATTGGTGCATTTGTGGCATCGCTGGAAGTACCAAGAGTCATAATGTTATTAGTACCAGCGGGGCCTATTGTCGATGCAGTGGTGAACGATTTAAAACCACATATTGGTGCAGAAGATATTATTGTTGATTGTGGT
This sequence comes from Ferruginibacter sp., assembly GCA_031424845.1. GTDB lineage: Bacteria > Bacteroidota > Bacteroidia > Chitinophagales > Chitinophagaceae > Ferruginibacter. The sequence continues at coordinate 690 of JANPIF010000247.1, read as the reverse complement.
AACTCTCACTTTTCTGATACCCAAACAAGAATTGATACACTGGCAAAAGAGCATATTCATTTTGTAGGGCTTGGTGTATCTGGTGGTGAAACGGGTGCAAGATTTGGCCCAAGCATTATGCCCGGGGGCGATGTTGAAGCTAACAAAAAATTAGCCCCTATGCTGGAAGCCATTTCAGCAAAAGTAAATGGACAACCATGCACGGCTTACATGGGTGCAGGTGCAGCCGGGCATTATGTAAAGATGGTACACAATGGTATTGAATATGCCGTTATGCAAATGCTTGCAGAAACATATCATTTATTGAAATTTTATGCAGGCTTAAATAATGACGAACTACATTATGTATATGCAGATTGGAATAAAGGAAGACTTCAATCATTTTTAATAGAAATAACTGCAGCTATTTTTTTACAAAAAGATGATGCAACCGAAAACCGGTTGATTGATAAAATAAAAGACACCGCCAAACAAAAAGGTACCGGCGCATGGATGAGTCAAGATGCTATGACCACAGGCTCCCCCATACCTGCAATAGATGCTGCAGTTTCTGCAAGGATATTATCTTCTATGAGAGGAGAAAGAAAAATGGCATCAGATATTTATCCAATCAAAACCGAAAACACTTTTAATGGCGATAAACAAAGTTTTGTTACAATGTTGGAAGAAGCTTTATACACAGCTTTTGTA
>JANPIF010000246.1:0-3150 GCA_031424845.1 Ferruginibacter sp. | reverse complement strand
TCACCCTAATGCAATTATTAAGTTTGTGCACAGCAATAGCAATGCAGGAAAGCCTTTACATGCTGTACACAATGATTTAATTGGTGATACGGTTATCGTTTTTACTGATAAAATTGTAAATGATGTGGATGTAATTTTCTTATGTGTTGGTTATACAGAAGCAAGAAAATTTTTGGGAGAAAATGCAATTGCATCCACAAAAAAAATTATTGATTTATCACACGACTTTAGATTAGAAGCACATAATAATATCGGTGAAAGGGAATTTGTTTACGGCCTGCCGGAATTAAACAGAGAAGAAATAAAACTTGCAAACAATATTGCAAACCCCGGTTGTTTTGCCACTTGCATACAGTTGGGTTTATTGCCTTTGGCAAAAGAAAAGGTATTGACTACTATTCATACAACTGGCATTACAGGTAGTACAGGTGCAGGACAATCTATGCAAGCAACTTCTCATTTTTCTTGGAGAGTAAACAATATACAAGCGTATAAAACATTATCGCATCAGCATGTAGATGAAATAAAACAATCGTTAACAAAATTTCAAGGCAGCAATTCAACTTTACTTTTTGTGCCATGGCGTGGAGATTTTGCAAGGGGTATTTTTGTGACTAGTTATTGTCAATCTAGCTTGAGTTTGGAAGAAGCAAATGAATTATATAAACAATATTATCACTCACACCCATTCGTTCATGTCAGTGATGTAATGATAGATCTGAAACAAGTAGTAAATACAAACAAAGCAGTTATCTATATTGAAAAAATTGATGAACAATTGGTGATCCATTCTGCTATAGATAATTTATTGAAAGGTGCATCTGGGCAAGCATTGCAGAATATGAATTTGATGTTTGGCTTGGAGGAAACTGCAGGTCTTAATTTAAAAGCTTCTAAATTTTAATGATGAAATTATTCGACGTTTATCCAATAAATAACATTGCAATTGAAAAGGCAGAAGGTTCCTACGTTTGGGACGATACAGGCAAAAAATATTTGGATATGTATGGTGGTCATGCCGTAATTTCCATTGGTCATACACATGCACACTATGTAGAGCGTTTGCAAACTCAGTTAAACAAAATTGGTTTCTATTCTAACTCAATTGAAATTCCTATACAAAGAGAATTAGCGAAAAAACTCGGTGAAATATCCGGCAAAGAAGGTTACCAGTTATTTCTTTGTAATAGTGGTGCCGAGGCAAATGAAAATGCATTGAAGTTAGCATCGTTTTATAATGGTAGAAAAAAAATTGTAGCATTTACAAAAGCATTTCATGGCAGAACATCGTTGGCTGTTGCTGCTACCGATAATACAAATATTATAGCCCCTGTAAATGAAACGGATAATATTACCTTCTTACCTTTTAATGATGAAGTTGCATTGGCAAATCATTTTGAACATTATGGTAATGAGATTTCTTCTGTGATTATAGAAGGGATACAAGGTGTTGGTGGAATAAGAGAAGCAAGTAAATCTTTTTTACAATTAATAAGAAGTCTTTGTACAAAGTACAATGCAGTTTATATAGCTGATAGTGTTCAATGTGGATATGGCAGAACTGGACAGTTTTTTTCACATGATTATGCAGGTGTGCAAGCCGATATATATTCGATGGCTAAGGGCATGGGCAATGGCTTTCCAATTGGAGGTATATTAATTGCCCCACATATACAACCAAAACATTTTATGCTCGGTACAACTTTTGGTGGTAACCATTTGGCTTGTGCGGCAGCATTGGCTGTTTTGGAAGTAATTGAAAAAGAAAACCTGTTAATGAATGCAAAAACAATGGGTGATTATTTATTAGAAAAATTAAAAACATTTGAACAAATAAAAGAATTGCGTGGCAGAGGATTAATGATAGGTATAGAAATGCACGAGGAATTTGCACATGTAAGAAAAGATTTATTAATGAAGTACAGCATTTTTACAGGCGAAGCAAAACCAAATACGATAAGACTTTTACCTGCTTTAAATATAACAAAAACAGAAGCAGATTTATTTTTAGAATCATTTGCATCACTTTTAAATTAAAAAATTAATGCAACATTTTATTTCGGTAAACGATGTAAACGATATTGATGCTTTAGCAAAACAAGCTTTAGCATACAAACAAAATCCATTTGCCGATAAACATTTGGGTGCAAATAAAAGAATTGGTTTATTGTTTCTAAATCCAAGTCTGCGTACCCGTATAAGCACACAAATAGCTGCTGAAAATTTGGGTATGCAAGTGCTTACATTCAATGTAGATAAAGATGGGTGGAAGTTAGAATTTGAAGAAGAAGCCATTATGAGCGGTACAACCGTAGAGCATATAAAAGATGCAGCTCCAATTTTAGGTAATTACTTTGATGTGATTGGTGTAAGAAGTTTTCCATCATTAACAAATAAAGAAGAAGATTATAGTGAGCATGTAATAAAGCAATTTATAAAATATGCCGGTGTTCCTGTAATAAGTTTAGAAACTGCTACACTTCATCCTTTGCAAAGTTTTACAGATATTATTACTATTAAGGAAAGTGTAGCAGTTCTTACCAATAAACCTAAAATTGTATTAACCTGGGCGCCACACATAAAGCCTTTGCCACAATGTGTAGCCAATAGTTTTGCGCAATGGATAAATGCATGGGATCAAGCAAATTTTGTAATTACCCATCCGGAAGATTATGAATTGGATGAACAATTTACCAAAGGAGCAACTATAAACCACAACCAGCAAGAAGCTCTACAAGATGCGGATTTTGTGTATGTAAAAAACTGGAGCACTTACCATGATTATGGAAAAATATATAGCAACGATCCTTCTTGGATGCTCACTCCAGAAAAATTAAAAGTTACTAACAATGCAAAAATTATGCATTGCTTACCTGTTCGTAGAAATGTAGAATTGAGTGATGAAGTGTTGGATAGTGCAAACAGTTTGGTGACAGTAGAAGCGAGCAACAGAGTGTGGGCGGTACAAGCAGTGTTAGCAGAAATTCTAAAAAATTTAAAGTAATAACATGGAGCATTTAATTGTAGTAAAAATTGGTGGAAATATTATTGATGATGCTATTGCATTAGAAAATTTTATTGAAAAATTTGCTGCTATTGAATCCCCTAAAATTTTGATACATGGAGGAGGAAAGTTAGCAACCGAAATGG
>JANPIF010000245.1:0-3451 GCA_031424845.1 Ferruginibacter sp. | reverse complement strand
CATGCCGCAACCATATCTTCTTTAACTGAACCACCTTCAATGGCATGTTTGGCTTCCATGTAACTGGTGCTTAAATAGGCAGGAAAATGAATGCCACATTTATCCAAAAACGAAGTAAAGTAATCGCTCCAACTATATGCTACATAAATGTTTCCAATGGAGTATTCCATAATGAGTGCCCAGCCAATTATCCAGGCAAACAATTCTCCAAAGCTTGCATAAGCGTAAGTATAAGCGCTACCTGCTACCGGTATTCGACTAGCAAACTCAGAATAGCAAAATGCGGTAAAGGCGCAGGCAATGGCAGTAATTATAAATAAAATTACTACGCCAGGCCCACCACTAAAAACGGCAAAACCTAAGCTGCTAAAACTACCTGCTCCCAATATGGCAGCTATTCCAAAAAAGGTAAGATCTCTCAGACTTAATACACGTTTTAAACCACCTCCGCCATGGCTATCGTCTGCACCTTCAGCAAGTATGCTGGAAATATTTTTTTTTATGAATAAAGAAATACTCATTCATTGTTTTGTTTAGGAAAGTAAAATAAGAAAAAATAAATAAATGAGGGAAAAAGTTGGTTGGTGGTAATGAGATAATTTATGCGGCTTGAGATTCTTAAAGGATGTTTTGAGATTTTATTTCACGACAGCTATGGCATATACCGCAATTTTAAAAATTTAGGCAGAAAGATCGTAGCGAACGTTGCGTGAGACACGCAACGAGGCGGAGGTAACCCACACCCTGGGTTAAATACTCCGTAATGGCTTGCTCTTTTATGTACATTTTAGTTGTTTTTTAGACAACCTATTTCAGGACGAGACAGTTACTGGCTGCCGTTTGTAAAATGCTTATTGTGTCATACTGGAAAAGTCTCGAAAAAATGACTTCCCATTCTTAAAGGTTATAATTACAAAACTTGTTTTTATCCCTTTTTTATTCAAGACTTTTTTTTCTATGTCAATTGTTGAGTTGTCGAGTTTAATAAAGATGTCTTTGCCATTATCTTTGTCATAGTCGAATACAGCAAACTGTGTCCAACCGTTTTTTGGGTTAAAGTCAGCTTTACTTAACTCGTCGCCCGAGGGCAACATTGGCAAGTCGGATTGAAGAAATGAAAAGTCTCTTACAAGATTGTCAGAGCTAAGAATTACTCTTAGGAAATAATAAAGATGGGCTCCGCCTGTCCCAACAAAATAAACTTGGTCTGGTTTACCGTCCTTGTCAAAATCCCAATTGTTTGAGTAGTCATGTATTTGTCTTAAACTGTCGTACTTGTAATTAATTGTAGGATTAGTTTTCTTATATGAATCCTCAAAGGAATTAGATGGCATGTCCGACTGCGACCAGGCAACTGCTGTCGTAAAAAAGGGTAGCAAGAAGGATAAAAAAAATCGCACTGTTAAAAAATTTTCTTAGTTAACGAGATATTGCCTACGGTTGCCGGTAACGTTCCAGGCTTTGTGCAGTTGGGGAATTAACCAACTATCCGCCCGGAACTGAAGGTAAATTAATAACTAAAAGCCGAAGTTTACCAGCAAAAGCCCAGCAGCATTCCGTCCGCCGAAACCAAAGCCTCGATATGCACTACCGATGATTGCTTCAACGTCGATCCCCGATGGCACAAAACCTTTTGTTGCCTGCAGGCTTGCTACTCCGTAATTATTTGGTGTATTGTAAAGTGTCAATAGTAAAATCATTTGAGTTAGTATATATTTTGCAAACTACGTTTTCATTTTCTTTAAAACTTACTATATCAAGTTTTGAAATGTCTGAAAAATGTTCAGATGATGTCAAATGTATTTGCTCGTCAAAAATCAAAGAAATTCGCTTTGTCAAATAGAATAGATTTGGAGGTGCCATAATTCCGCCTTCATGTATTTCCAAATTATACCTATTGTTTATTTTCTCTTTTTTTAGAGGTGCGGCGAACATTAAATAACCAATTAAAGCTGGAAGTAATAATGCTGAACCGCCAAACAATAATGAAATTTCAGTCAGCAATGTTGGAATTGCAATAAGTCCGCTATAAACCTTAACAACTTTCGAAGTTGTCAATCCGAATAATATGATTCCACTTGTCAGAAATATTAATCCGATTGTTGAGTTTGTATATTGTCCGATAAATCTTAAACCTTGAAACAAGAAAGCTATTGTCAAAATTGTCAGCCCCAAAAAAGTAAAGTGAATTGTTGCAACATATTTCTCTAAAAGCTTTGTATTAGGTTTTTTAAAAAACCAAAAAGAGGAAAGCAAAATTGATAATGTTGTTATAGTTATTAGGGTCGTCATAAGCTTGCAGGGAACTCATAAATAGGCGCATGTTTTATTTACGTCTAAAAAAAGTGGTACATGATTATCAGCAATATACAGAAATAATACGCATAAGTATATTTTTTTTTAATATCAAAAACGCAAAAAGCGTAAAAATTATAATATGTTTTTACTCCGCCTCGTTGGGTGTCGCCACTCAACCTAAGCTATAATCTAAAATCAAAATCTCGGCTCCAATCTACCGCACAATAAATGTTGAAAAAATATAAAAAGATGAAAGGCTGCCGGATAGAAATGGATATCCTTTTTTTATTGTCCCCCTGAGCTTGTCGAAGGGTGGGCAAGAAAAAAAGATAGGAATGGATAGCCGGGACATCTGTTGATAAAAGTAATGCTGTTTACAGCCCCCATTACTTTTCCCGCATCATTAAATCTGCTGCCAATTTTTTCAGCTCAATTTTTCTCTGCGAAAGTACTGCTACATCATCTAAATGTTTCAGTGCAATATTGTAGTATTTTTCTTTTAATTCATTGCTCCATTCTTCTGCTTTGCAATCTCTAAAAATCTGCAAAACTTTCTCCACTTTATCTGCGGGGTTTGTTTTTATAAGGATATCCAATTCAGCATTTGCGGCAGGGGTACAAAACTCCCTTGCATGTATCATTAAAAAAGTTTTTTTATTGGCAAGTATATCGCCACCCTGTTGTTTGCCTGTTTTTGAAGCATCGCCATAAGCATCTAAATAATCGTCCTGCACCTGAAAAGCAATGCCAAGGTTTTTTCCAAACTCATATAAATGATCTTGATTGCCCAAACCTGCACCGCCAAGTACTGCGCCTATTTGCAAACTAGCGGCTACCAATACAGATGTTTTCAGGGTAATCATATTTACATATTCATCAAAACTTACGTGTGCTGTTTTTTCAAAATCCATATCTAGCTGCTGTCCTTCGCACACTTCTTTTGCAGTTTTATTAAAAATGGAAATGCAGCGTGGAAGATAGCGTGCGCTTACCTTGCTTAGATTTTCGTAGGCCGTTACAAACATTACATCGCCAGCCAATAATGCAGTGTTTTCTCCAAATTTTTGATGAACCGTTTCTATCCCTCTGCGCAAGGGTGCTTTGTCCATTATATCATCGTGTATCAAACTAAAATTATGAAACAGTTCAATGG
>JANPIF010000244.1:0-4876 GCA_031424845.1 Ferruginibacter sp. | reverse complement strand
TTAGTTTTTGGGCAAATTTATTGTATACAGTTTAGATTAGCAAATGTGTACTAAGTACACTCTTATTTAAAGAGTTTGCATTTGAACATTGAAAATTGTGTGTTGAGCATTGAACATTTTTAAATTTAAAACCAAAAATGTTCAATAAACAATTTTCAACGCTCAACGTTCAAGTATTAACCTTTACTTAGCTTAAACGTTTTCTAACACCATTGCACTTGCTCCGCCCCCACCATTACAAATTCCGGCAGCGCCGTATTTTGCATTATTTTGTTTTAATACATTTAATAAAGTAACAATTATTCTTGCACCGCTTGCACCCAATGGATGACCAATAGAAACGGCACCACCATTTACGTTTACTTTAGATGCATCCAACTTCATGCGTTTTGTATTTTCTAAACCAACAACAGCAAAAGCTTCGTTCAATTCAAAATAACTTATATCACTCATTTGCAAACCAGCTTTTTCCACTGCTTTTGGTACAGCAATAGATGGCGTTGTAGTGAACAATTCAGGTGCTTGCTCTGCATCTGCATAACTAACTATTTTACCGATGGCTTTTAAACCAAGCTCGTCCATTTTTTTCTTACTTATTAAAACAACTGCTGCAGCTCCATCATTCATGGTGCTGGAATTTGCTGCCGTTACCGTTCCATCTTTTACAAACGCTCCTTTTAATCCAGCAATTTTATCAAACTTTACATTAAATGGTTCTTCGTCTTTGGAAAAAATAATTGCATCTCCTTTACGTTGTGGAATAGAAACCGGTACAATTTCGTTTTCAAATTTACCATCGTTTACCGCAGCCTGCGAGCGCTTATAACTTTCTGTTGCAAATGCATCTTGATCTTCCCTACTTATTCCGCAACTAGTTGCACAAAACTCTGCAGCATTGCCCATCGCTTTTCCATCATATACATCTGTTAAACCATCTTTTGCAAGACCATCAATTAATTGGACATTGCCATATTTATTTCCCCAACGCATATTTTCTGTATAAAAAGGTACGTTGCTCATGCTTTCCATTCCGCCAGCAATAACAATATCTGCATCCCCCAACATAATGCTTTGAGCTGCTTGGGCAATGGCTTTCATACCACTTGCGCAAACTTTATTTACTGTAGTACAATTTACTTCGTTTGGTAAACCGGCAAATTTTGCTGCTTGTCTGGCAGGAGCCTGGCCTAAGTTTGCCTGAATCACAGAACCCATTAAAACATCATCAATTTGTTCAGCTTTTAATCCGCTTTTTACCAATGCCCCTTTAATAGCGGCTGCTCCCAATTGTGTGGCAGATAAATCTTTTAGCGATCCGCCAAAGCTACCAATGGGTGTACGAACAGCAGATAATATATATACTTCTTGCATAAAATAATTTTGGGTGCGAAGGTAAGTTTTTTATTATGCAAATTATACTTCAAAAAAGTCGTTGATTAAGCAAAAAAAAGTCTCGATAATCTCGAGACTTCTAATTTAAATGTTACATATTTACTTCTATTTGCGCTTATAAACCTCTCCATTTGGTAAAATTTTCAACTTGGCTTTTTCTTCACCTTTATTCAATTTTACTTCATACATATCCATATTCTTATCATTTTCTTTGCTAATTTCTTCAATTTTATACCCTGGGTATTGATCGTTTATTGTTTTATTTACTGCATCAGGTAACCGTGAATCTCCAGGGATTTTTGTAGAAGTTTTTACCCAATCTCCATTATTGTCATACCAAGATGTTATATCAGTTCCCCTATCTGTAAAGGTTACGTAATAGTAGTTTCTATCCATCGCCAATTCATCACTTTCAATTGGAGTATATTCAACCCATACCGGAGAAACGGCTGTAGGATATTTTGTTTTAAAAGCATATTCAATTGTATCAGGTACTTGTTCTACTGTAATAGTTTTCACAGTGCCTTCGGTAGCGGAAGTTCTGGCCAGATCTTTTACTGGAACCGTTGATTCCTGTTGAACTACTGTTACATCTTCTTGTTTTTTCTCATCATTGCATCCCATGGCTGCTAATGATAATGCCGCAGCAAATAAATAAATTGTGTGTTTCATAAATTTTTGTTTTTGTTTCAGGTAATTATGAAAAAATTGTACCATTAAATTTTAAACTATAATTAATGTTGGTGCAGTATTTGTTAAAAGGTATTTAACAATTATTATAACCCTAAAAATATTTTATGAAAAAAATTTTTCGCAAATCATTTCTTGTAATTACATTGATAAGTTTATTTGCAAATTCAATTGATGCTGCAAATTTGATAAACAACTTAAGTACAAACCCATTTAACCCGGGAATAACCCCTGCACCTTCGGTTATAATTCCATTTGCGCCTGTTGCTACTCCAACAATTTCTGCTACTGATGCATTAAAAGAATTTAATAGTATCAGCAAGAGCGAAAAAAAGGAAAGAATTAAACAAGTAAAATCCCAATTAAAAGAATACAAAAAAGCAAAAAAAGCTGGTAAAGAGCCAAGCACTAATACATTGCTATTAGTAATTCTGGCTATTCTTTTACCACCATTAGCTGTTTACTTACACCAGGGAGAAATAAATAGTAAATTTTGGATCGCTTTGCTTCTTACGCTTCTGTTTTTTGTACCCGGAATAATCTATGCATTGATTGTTATTTTAGGGAAAGGATAAAAATTTAATAGTTTATAGTAAGCCGTTGCCAGCATTTGGCAGCGGTTTTTTTGTAAAATAATGTAATTCAAATTCCATATTTAAATAACTATATTTTTTTTGCAAGATTTTTATTTTATCAAAATATTTATTTTTAAATATTTGATGTGCATTTGAACTTTGATTAAATGGCTTGTGGTTTAAAGCTGCATTTATTTCATTAATCTCCTTCATCAATTCTTGAGATTTTTCCTCAATGCAGGAAGCTACAAATTTTTCCCAAACATAATTTGTGGCAGAATAATTTGGATGAACTAAGTCTTCAGCAAAAAAACGGTAATCTCTTAAATCATCTATTATTAATTCATATGCAGGAAAATAAAAAGTATCAACATCATTTGCCATACCATGAACTGCTTGAATTAAGGCAGCCTTGCTTCTGTTGTTTTCAATAAATCCTTCTCGTAAATGTCTTACCGGACTTATAGTATAAATAAATTTTACATTTGGATTAATGTTTTTTACAGCAATTTTCATCTTTTGCAAAAAAGCTATAATTTCTTGCGGATCAATTAAACGTCTATTGAATTTATCAGTATTTATTTTATGGCAATTTGCGGCAACATTTTCATAATTACTCGTTGTAATTATATCTTTCCATTCATACACAAATGCAGAACCGAGTGTGATTAAAATCCAATCTGCATTTTTTATAAAGTTGATAGCAAGCAGTTGTTCCTTATTAATTTTTTTGATTGTACTCCCTTTATCTGTATCGGAAAAACGAGTGTGGTGTTCTCTGCTTGCCCAAAGTTCGTTGTGATAAAATAATTCATCTTCTGTAAATAATTTTTCACCTGCATAACTTATCAGAGCTTTTGCAATACTAATTGGGTTAAACAAAATACCATTAGGATTTTCTAATACATCAAATTTATGAGCAGACAATTTTTTTCCAATCTGTTCTGTAAAGCAAGAACCAACTAACAATAATTTATCAGTATGTTTAATTTTTATCGGAAAGTGTTTTGGAGTAAATTCTGAACGGAAGTTCATGGTTGAAAAAGTTTGCGAGTTTCGAGTTTTGGGATTTTTCCGATTTTTATATTTTATATTATTTGCGAAAGTAAAAATTAACTTACCGTTTTAACTTTAAACAAATCAGCTTAGCATATTGCTTGCAAAACCTATCTTATAAAATATAGTAAATTATCACAATTGTGGTTAAACAAAAATTTCATTGGCCATCGTATTACATTTTTGTAAAGCAACTTTATCAATATTTAATTTATATCCTTTTGTTTCAAAATAATTGATCATTACTTCCGTATCCATATTACCAACTAAATCGTTTCCGGCCATTGGGCAACCACCAATACCTTTTATGGCTGAGTCAAATCTCAGACATCCGGCTAAAACTGCAGCTTCAATTTTTGCAGCTCTATCCGCAGGAGCTGAATGTAAGTGTACTCCAACTTCAATATTTGAAAATTCAGGTATTAAAATTTTCATCAAAGTCTCTACCTCATGAGCACTTGCAACACCAACTGTATCTGCAATAGATATAATTTTTACACCTAATGCTTCTATTTGTTTTGTTCTGTTGACTACAATTTCTTCATTAAATAAATCTCCGTACGGGTTTCCAAATCCCATAGATATATAAACAACCAATTCTTTTTTATTTTTTACACAAAGTTCTTGTATATCTTCTACCCTCCTTAACGACTCATCTACAGAAGAATTAGTATTGCGTTGCTGAAAAGTTTCAGAGATAGAAAAGGGAAAGCCAAGGTATGAAATTTGTTCATGGCAAACCGCATCAGCAGCCCCACGTTCGTTTGCAATGATGGCTAATAATTTGGTATTTGTATTATCCATTTCCAAACTTTGAATTACTTCTGCCGTATCTGCCATTTGAGGAATAGCTTTCGGCGAAACAAAACTTCCAAAATCCAGGGTATGAAAACCACATTTAAGAAGCTCGTTTAAATATTTAATTTTTTTTTCTGTTGGGATATAATGCGGCCATCCCTGCATGGCATCTCGTGGGCATTCTATGAGAGAGAAAGCCTTAGACCCAGCCCCCCTACCCCCCCCCGGAAGGGGAACTTTTGAACCTTGAGATTGATTATTGTTCTCTAAATTATTGGATGTATTGGTTTGCATTTTATAATAAATTATAAAGTGTTGGAGATTTACTCCCCTCCTCGGGAGGGGTTGGGGGAGGCTGTTCTTTG
>JANPIF010000243.1:0-8760 GCA_031424845.1 Ferruginibacter sp. | reverse complement strand
TGCTGCTTTTGCAAAACCAATTCCACCTGGTACTGCACGAACATATTGCTCTTCTACATATATACGCATTGGTGTAGCGTAATATGGACCTGTTGGGCTAAGAATAATCATGAATTTATATTTATCGCTGGGCTTTACACCAATTGTTTCATCGGTACTAAACATAAAGGGGCGAATGTAAAGGGAATGGTCTGCTTTTGCAGGAATCCAATTACTGTCTAGTTTAATAAGCTGTCTCATTCCCTCCATAAAAATTTCTTCGGGGACGATAGGCATTTGCATTCTTTCTGCAGATTTATTAAATCTCTTAAAATTATCTTGGGGTCTAAATATATAAGCTTCTCCCTGAGGGTTTTTGTAAGCTTTAACTCCTTCAAAAATTGATTGTCCATAATGTATAGCCGCAATTGAAGGTTGCATAAGGAGCGGTTGATATGGCTTTATTTCGGGAGTTTGCCATTTTCCATCTTCATAATCTACTTCAAGCATATAATCCGTCATGTATTTTCCGAAGGGTATATTCTCTAGGTTTATGTCATTCAATTTACTTCTGTCTATTTTCGTAATATTAAAATCAGCTACAGCAATCATAATCGTTTATTTTTGCTGCAAAGAAACGAAAAATTACCAGCAAAAGTCCTTTTTATGAGTTTAGATGATATAAAACTTTCTCCTTTTTTGGTAAAGAAATTATATGAAAAAACGATGATTGATTCATCCTTCGCTCAAACGAATAAGTTACTGAAAGGGCCTGTTGAATCTGTTGACAAGGATACATTGAATAATGAGCCAATATCAAAAGTGCAGAATGATTCAATAAAATATTTGGGTAAAAATGCAAAACACATATTGGTAATAGTCAACGAACCTGCTCATACTTTTTTAGGAGATGATGAACTTAGTTTCTTAATGAATATTTTAAATGCCTGTAACATTTCCATGGCAGATGCGGCATTAGTAAACATCAGTAATGATGAATCTATTAACTATGAAAAATTATCAAGTCAATTTTTGCCGGAAGTAATTTTATTTTTAGGAACAGCGCCACAACTACTGGGATTTCCTGTACAAATACCCTTATATCAAGTTCAACAATATAATAAACAACAGTACTTATGTGCACCCTCTTTACAAATGTTATCAACAGATAAAGAAGAAAAAAAACAGTTGTGGTTGTGTTTGAAAAAAATATTTTCTATCTCATAAAAAAGAATAATGAAATTAATATTTGCCACTAATAATGCCAACAAAGTAGCCGAGATAAAAGCAGCGCTTTCATCGGGCTTAGAAATTGTGACCTTAAAAGAAGCAGGCATAAATATCGAAATACACGAGCCCTATGAAACGCTTGAAGAAAATGCAAGAGAAAAAGCAACGGTAATCAATAATATTACAAAAGAAAATTGTTTTAGTGAAGATACCGGACTGGAAGTAGCGGCTTTAAACAATGAACCAGGCGTGAAAAGTGCACGATATGCAGGAGATGAAGCAGATAACAAAAAAAATATAGAATTACTTTTAAAAAACATGAAAAATGTGGTTGATAGAACTGCACAATTTAAAACGGTGATTTGCCTTTTAATAGACGTAAATGAATATTTTTTTACAGGTATTTGTAAAGGTCAAATTATAGAAGAACAAAGGGGAAAAATGGGTTTTGGATATGATGCTGTTTTTATACCAGATGGTGATGATAAGACTTTTGCAGAGATGACAATGGAGCAAAAAAATAAGTACAGTCATAGAAAAAAAGCATTGGTAAAACTCACCGAATTTTTAAATACTTACAATGGCAAGAATTAAATTGATTATTCCTGATAAGCAAATATTTTCGACAAAGATTGCGGTAAGAATTACAGATATTAATTACGGTAACCATGTAGGTAATGATGCGCTCATAAGCATATTGCACGAAGCAAGAATGCAATGGCTTGCTTCTCTAAACTATACAGAACTTAGTATTGAAAATGCTGCATTAATAATGGCAGACCTTGCAGTAGAATATAAAGCAGAATCTTTTTATGGCGATGTGCTTTTAATTGATATTGCAATCGGAGAAATAAGTAAAGTAAGTTTTGAAATATTTTATGAAATAACTACTCATAGGAATAACATAAAATTATTAATTGCAAAAGCAAAAACCGGCATGGTTTGTTTTGATTATGAACTAAAAAAAGTAACCAATATTCCTGAAAAATTTCTATCAATGTTATAGGATAAATAAAAGTTTATTTTTCTTCATTCCATATTTTCCAATTTTCTTCCGCCTGCAAAATCAACATCTCAAAACCATTTTTAATAGTTGCTCCCCGCTGCTCAGCTTCTCTTAAAAACAATGTCTTTTCCGGCTTGTAAATAAGGTCGTATACTAGATGTTTTGCGGTTATATGTTGATATTGCAGGTTTGGTAATTCATCTTCATTAGGGCTCATGCCTAAAGGTGTACAGTTAATAATGATTGAATATTCCCTCATCACATTTTCATCAATATCTTCGTAAGAAATAATATTTTTTTCTGCATTACTTTTCCTGCTAACGACCACGAAATCTATAACTAATTTTTTTAAAACAAACTGAACCGCCTTGGAAGCTCCACCTGTACCAAGCACCAATGCTTTTGAATTATTAGACTTTAACAATGGAGTAAGTGATTTCTCAAAACCAATCACATCTGTATTATAACCTATTGTGCCATTTTCGGTAAAGTTTATACAATTTACTGCGCCAATTTCTTTTGCAGCACTACTAATATCTGTGAGGTAAGGTATAACAGTTTCTTTGTAAGGAATGGTAACTGCAAGCCCCTGTAAGTCTTTATTGTCAAATAGTTTTTCTATAGCTCCTATTTCTTCCAAAGGAAATAATTCAAAAACACAATCATTGATGTTATCTCTTAGAAACTTTTCTTCAAAATACTTTTTAGAAAAGGAGTGACCTAATGGAAATCCTATAAGACCAAATAAACGCATGAGCAAAGAAATTTTAATAACGCAATGTAATAAAAAAGTGGTGCTACAATTCATTGCAACACCACTTCAAATATTTCTTAAATTTTTTTATTTTTTGTCTAAATAAAATTCAAATGTATCTCCTCTAAGCCCTATCCTCATTGCTTCTAATGCTATCATTTCCGATGGGGCAATATTACCAAGGTTTACATTGCAGCCTATCAATTCTAAAAAGTACAATTGCTGCGCTTTTTGTGGTGCTTCCCACAATATTTTTTCTGCAGGTATTTGTGTAAGTATTTCCTGTACCAAACCTTCACGTACTTCACCACTGCCTCTGTAAATACCAACATTACCTGCTTCCCGTGCTTCTGCAATCACGTAGGTTGCACCTGCACTCAATTCAGCACTCATTAATTCTATCCATTTGTATGGTGGAATAATGTGAGCAGCATCTTTACTTCCTACTTCACTAAATATCTTAAAATGCTTAGCAAGTTTTTCAATGTATCCGCATTTTTCAGTATGGGGGATAGTTATCGAACCATCACTTACTTCCATTGTTGTAACTCCAAATTCTTTACACAAACTTATATAATCATCAAACTGATTGCGAATTAAAAATGCTTCAAATAAAGTACCCCCAAAATATACCGGTACATTGTATTCAGCATATACAGCTAATTTATCTTTTAAATTTGGTGTAACGAAGGCAGTACCAAAACCCAATTTTACAATATCTGTATGTGGTGCCGCTACACTCATGAAATTTTTGGCTTCCTGCACACTCAAACCTTTATCCATTACCATTGTAAGCCCGTTTGTACGTGGTTGTGCCGTACGCTCTGGCATTTGCGAGAGATTAAAATTCATCTAAATTTTTTTTGAAAGGTCAATAATTTAAGCTACAAATATATTCAAAGAAAAATAAAGTGACTTTTTAGCTTTTTTTAAGAAGGTTTTTCAAAGAAAGACAGTAATTAAATGACGGGAGAATTAAAAATTACCTATTCCCTTTTTTCTTATACTTTGCTATAATTTCCACCACTTTGCGGTGTTTTAAAATACGTGGATCCAATTGTATAAACTTCTTAATTAATTTAGGATTTTCAGTCATAGCAGTTTCGAGTTGTAGAACAGCTTCTTTTGATTGTCCATCTGCAAAAAGGAACATGCTTTTATAGAAAAGAAAAATGGTTTTACCATCCGTTTGTTCATAAGCAAATTGTGCATACTCAATCCCTTCTGTAAAGAAATCTGCGTGTAGAAGACATTTTAGCAATTCCGTCCACCCACTTATATTTTTAGGGCGCATTCTCACTACATTTCCAAAACATGCAAGTGCTTCATCAATGTCATTCATTTGCATATAACATTGACCAAGGGCCAAATTATAATCTGGTTGCATACGCTGGCTGCGCAAGGCTGTATTTAAACATTTAATTGCACTCTGCCATGCAGCTTCATTCATATAAGTACATGCTATACGGTAATGCATCCGGCTATCTTCCGCCTCCATGTGACTGGCTTTTTTGTAATAAAAGCGGGCTTGTGCATAATTTTCTAATCTGTCGTAGCAATGGCCAATTGCTTCATATAATACGGGCTCGGGCATCGTTAATTCCAACACTTTCTCCAACGACTCTATAGCTTCTTTGTACTGCCTTAATCGAAGATGTGCATCGCCCATATTGCGATAAGCATTTTCAAATTTTTCATTTATGGCTACTACATATCCGTAAGCATCCAATGCCTTTTCGTGCAATTTTATTCCCTGATAAGCAGCACCAAGGTTAAACCAAGCTAGTTCATTAAAGGGCTGTTCTTCAATAATTTGCTTATGCAGTGTTATACTTTCTTCATTTCTACCGGTAAAATCTGTCCAAAAACAAATTTTATACAATGCTTCTTCGTTTGCAGGGTCTTGGTTTAAAATAAGAACCAAACAGTCAAAAACTTTTTCAAAGTTTTCATAATCATCATATACATCGCACAACTCAAACAATAAATCTATTTTATCTTCCCCTTCAAAATATTCAATAGCTTCTTCCAATATTTTGGCCGCTTTGGCTTGCATATCCAATGCTAAAAATGCATCCGTTTTTAAAATGTATAAGTTACTATCTAAATTGTCCAATTCTTCCGATTCATCCAATAACTCCAACGCCTCTTTATATCTTTTTGTAACTATTAAAAGATTTGCTTTCAGTAATAATAAAGCAGCAGTATTTGGGTATTGGTTAATGGCATATTCGCATACCGTAATAGCCTCATCAAATTTATCTTTATCATCAAAATATTCTACAAGCCTTTCAAAGCCCTCCTGTTCTATAAACGAGTTGGCTCTACCTGCACGAAGGTTATCATACTGCTGTAATAATTCCTTCATTTCTTCTCTTTCTTGCCTGTATCTTTCGTTTCTCATATTTAATGCTTATTGAATGTAATTTAATGATTTGTACATAATATTTATCGGCAGAAAATATATTTATTAACTAAAAAACAACATTTGTATAATAATATGTACAATATTTCGTTAATAGTATTATATTTGTTATGATTTAAGCAATGAAAAAAACAGCCCGCATATTATTTTTAATGTCTATACTTACAACACAAATGTTTGTATCATTTGCTGATAGAGGTATAGGTAAGAAAAAAGCCAAGGTTTTGCTTAACATTAAATCCCCAAATAATTTTACAAGTTCACTTAATTTTAATTTGAAAAATGGTATGAAGTATACCGGTTCAATTACTACCACTAGTGTTTCTGTTCCTACCACAAAATTTAATACTTTAATTACCTATCAAAAAGGTAACAGTGTATATATTCTGCCAATTAAACAAAAAGTTGTTGTTGCAGATGTTCGTAAAGGTTATACAGGAACTAAATTGATTATTAAATTACATTAATAATTATTCTCCCTTTTTTAATTGTTGGTTTTCTTCGTAGGTCATCACCCTAAATCCTGATTTTGGGGCTTCAAATTTAGATACGCTAACAGCCTCATTGCTAAGTTTAGTGAGCATATATTTAAATATTAGATTTCCTGATGCTAATTCATATTGAACTGGTAAACCTTGCAACTGAGGAAAAGCATTGTTGTATGATTTATTTACAATAGTATAAGAAGGGTCAAAGTAAACGGTATAGTTTTTTCCATCAGCACTTACTGCAGTAGCTTTTTTACAATTATAGCCGGCAATTACTACAGTTGTATTTTCAATATCAAAATTAAGTTTGCTGTTTATTAAGTTTTTTTGTGCCCAATTATCAGAAGTAATTGTGATCATTAATTTTTGGCCGCTGTATTCTTTCAGTATAAAACCTTTACCCATCTTGTTATCAAACACATTAGCTTCAGTACCTGGAGTACTAATCATTTCAGACCTACTTTTATCTTTTGTAAGATATAAAGATAATGTAGCACCGTTTAAAGCTCCTGCAACTTGCTTTTCCCCTTTTGTACTCTCTATAGAAATATTATAAGTAAGTATGACTTCGCTCAACGATTTTTGTGCAAAAATTTCTGTACTGGTTGAAGATGCAAAAAATATTAAGCAGGTAATAAATGTTTTCATGGTGAGTATTTGCACTAAGATAGTAAAATGTATGCCGAATTATAATCTTTACAGGAAATAACAAAGCTGCACCTTTAAAAGTGCAGCTTCGTAACATATTTTTAACTAAAGATGGTAATTGTGAATGTTGAAATGTGAATTACCAAAATAGATTAATCATTCTCAGTTGACTATTCACCGTTCACAATATTAATTTTTACTTGTCTTATTTTTTAACTCCTGCAACTTGCGTTGACTTTCCTGCATGGCCTCTACACGTTCTGCAATTTTAGATTTTTTCACAGGCTTTTTTCGGTTTTCATTTATCTGTACCAAAATCTTCTCGTGGTTGATTACATATTTCTGTATTACAATTTGTAGTATCAAAGTAATGGCATTTGATACGGTGTAATACCACGTAAGTGCTGCAGGTAAATTATTAAATACACCTAAAAGTAAAACCGGAAATATATAGGGCATATACTTCATTACGGGGTTACTATTATCCTGCATGCTGCTCATACTATAAATAGAAATAAGCATACTGGTGGCAGTTGCAGTAAGTGTAAATAGGCTTACATGGTCGCCATAAAACCAAACGTCAATTGGTAATTTAAGTATTGAATCGTAAGATGCTAAATCAGTTGCCCAAAGAAAACTTTTACCACGCAAATCAATATTACTTTGAAAGAAATAATACAATGACATAAAGATGGGTATTTGTAGCAATGCCGGCAAACAACCACCGAGTGGGCTCACACCTGCAGTACGCCAAAGCTTCATTTGCTCCATGCTGAATGCCTGTTGATCCAGCTGACCGGATTTGTCAGTAAATTTTGCTTTTAATGCATCTACCTCAGGTTTAAGTACTTTCATTTTTGCACCGCTCAAATAACTTTTATATAAAATAGGCGATGTAATAAGGCGAATGAGCAATGTTACTAACAAGATAACTATACCCATACTTGCAATATTTTTTTGCAAGAAATCAAATACCGGCAATAAGAAATACCTGTTTATATATTTTACAAAAGAGAAAATACCAGAACCGTAGGGCACCATATTCTCCATCTTATTGTTGTATTTTTTTAAGATATTATAATCACTCGGACCATAATAAAATTGCATAGCTGTATTAGAAGTAGCGCCTGGCTGTGTTTTTAATTTCAAATTGGCAGTGGAACGAAATACAAACGAATTACTATCTGCAGGTATTTTCCATTCCAAAGAGCCTGATTCAAATTTTTGTTTAGCCACTAAAGCTGCAATGAAAAATTGTTGCTTTACACCTACAAAATTTACAGGTTTACTAAATGCTTTTGAATCATCACTCGTTACGGTTTCAAAATCAAAATCATTGTCTTCTACAAAACCTACTTGAGACTGTGTAAGTTCATATTTATGGTCTTTTTCTATTTGCGATGCTTCTGATTGCCACAAAACATTTATTACATTTTGAGTAAACATGTCTGCACCTTTGGTAATAATATTAAAGTCCATCATATACTCGCCGGGGCGAATAGTATATTGGTGAATAATTTCTCTTCCACCAGTGCTATCACCGGTTCTAAAGGAAATTGTTTTACTCTTGTCACTGTTTACAACTTCCGGCAAAACGGTGAAGTTTAAATTTTCTGTTTGAACTGTGCCATCATTGCCTTTGTTGATACCGTATGTAAATTTATTGAAGCTACCACTTTGCAATAAAACTTGAGTACTGTCAAACTTTTTGTATTTTTTTAAAGCCACCTGAGCAGGTTGTGCGCCTTTACTATTAAATGTAACTTTCATTACATCGTTTTCAAAAGATACCATTTGAGCTGTTACATTATCCTGTACAAAGCCCTGTGTTTGTTTGGCTACTCTTTGAGAATCGGCTTTTTGTGCATCTAACTTTACTAAATTAGAATCAACCTTTGGTTTTAAAGCAGCAATAGAATCATTTATTCTTTTCTGCTCAAGATCGTAAGTAGCTTTACTATTATTGTTTATTACAAACATTCCTATTAGCAAGACTCCAATAAGTGCAAAACCAATAAGTGTATTCCTGTCCATTCCCATTACAATTTGTTTATGTGTTGAAATTATATATGCATTGCTGCATAATTTTTTTTAATGCTTCAAACTATATTCCGCAAAAAGTTTTATGCCTTATTGGCATTAAAGGTTGCAAATGTAATTAAGTTTAACCCTGTGTGTATTAATTATAAAAAATGCCTCCATGGAAGAAGGCATTTTTTTATTCAATTCA
>JANPIF010000242.1:0-15713 GCA_031424845.1 Ferruginibacter sp. | reverse complement strand
AATCATTGTCAATAGCGCCACACCAAATAGTAGCAGTTGGTTCAGCTTTCAATAAGGTTTCAATACCTTGGGTGGCGGCTATAGCACACACTACATGAAGCTCTTTTATATTGCCGGCATCTCTAATATATTGTATTGCTTTTACAAGGGAAGCCCCGGTAGCCAGCATGGGGTCACTCACTATAACCACTCTTCCATCTATTGGCGGGCAACTCATGTATTCTAAAGCTATTTCAAAACTTCCATCTGGAAGGTGTTTTCTATAGGCGCTCAAAAAAGCATTATCTGCCCTGTCAAAATAACTAAGCAAGCCATTGTGCATAGCCAAACCCGCTCTTAAAATAGTTGCAAGTACTGGTTGGTCTTTTAAAACTTTGCAGGTAGCAATACCCATCGGGGTTTTAATTTGCTTCTCTTCTGTTTCCATTCCCTTGCTTATTTCATAGCCAATTACTTCGGCAATACGTTCTAAGTTTCTGCGAAAACGCATTCTGTCTTTCTGTACATCAATACACCTAAGTTCGCTTACCCAGTTGCTTATTAAAGAATGTTCACTGCTAAAATTGTGTACCATCAGGTCTTAAATATTTATTTTTAAACAACAATTAGTTAAAATAATTTTAACTTCCATCAAATCTAAAATAAAATCGGCGGCTAAACTTACATTTGATAATACTTTTTTACTTTAATATTTACAACATGAAAAATTTACTCATCATTATTGTTTCTTTTTTGTGTTTTACTGCATGCGAAAGCAAACAGGATTATGAAATAAACAGCAACAGAAATTACGAGAAAAACAAAATAAGTCTACAGGAAACAGAGAAAAGAAGTCCTTCAAGTTTTATTGCAGTAGCAGGAGATCAAACCAAAAATTTAATAGGCCAAACAGTTATTAAAGGCACTGTAACCAACAATGCTAAAATTGTAACTTTTAAAGATATAGATGTAAAAATTTCTTTCTACAGCAAAACCGGTATGTTGTTGGAAGAAGACCACGAAACTATTTACGAAATGGTTTTACCAGGTGCTACTAAAAAATTTAAATCTAAATTTTTTACACCCAAAGGTACAGACAGTGTGGGTTTTAAAGTAATGAGTGCAAAATTTTAAAATAGGTTTGGGGCTGTAAACAAATACCTTTCATTAACAGTTGACCGGGCTATCCCCGTCGGAACGGGATTCATCCGGGCGGGCGTTACAATCTTTTGTTCGTGCCTCACTAAAAGGATTTCCACTACTATCCCGCACTGTGTCCCGTACATTTTTGTCGGGAGCCGTTCATCAATATATCTTTTTTCAACTTTTATCATAGGGTAGATGATGCAATAATCTTTATCAAAATGGCAATTTGCCCTATATGATAATGTGTATGTTCAATTATGCCATGCAGGTTTCTATAATAGTTGCCATATTTTTCATCTGAAAAATTCTCCCACAATTTTTCTTCAGGCAATTGTTCAATAAGACTGGCAAAATTTTCTGCATCGGTAAAAGTTTTATCAACTAAATTTTTCCATTCAGCTTCCGTGGTTATTGTAGGCAAGCTAAAACTAAATTTATCAGATGCATTTAAAGGCTCTCCCTGCAAAACTTTTAGCACTGCACTCACATAATAATTTACATGAAATACCAACTCGGCTATGCTATTGAGATTGTAAACTTTTGTATTGGCTTGTTGCACATTTACCCCTGCCAAATTATCTTTCAAATTGGATGCTGTCCAATTTCCACCAACATGAACTTCTCTAAAATGTTTTGCAATGTGATGAGATAGTTTTGAATCCATTTTATTAAAAAAATTATAGATTATTTAAACAACTTTCTAACAAAAGATTTATAGCCAAATCAACGGTATTAAATGTAGTAACATCAGTATTCTGCCATTGAGATGCTCAAATATCTTCAGGAGTAATCTTTCTCCTTTATCAAAAAATCTTTTACAGAATTCCATCGTATTTCTGGATACCGATCGTTATCATATTTTTGAAAAATCACTCTGCCTTCCATCATGTCTCTCATGTACTGCATTCCTTGCCATGCAGGGTACAATTCATTTTTTGAAGGAGAAAAAAATCTGGTTAATTTAATTACTGTGTTTAGTAATCCAATACCTCCTGGCCTAAAAAGTTTATATTTTTTACCTTTAAGTTGAGATAATAATTGTACGAAATCGTTACACGATAATCTATCACCTGCTATTCTTAAATACCGTGGTGTATCATCCTCCATAGCCGCATTAGCAGTAAATTCTGCAATGTTATGTGTAGTTGTAAATTCCATTATTTGATTTGAATTACCCCAACAAAGAATACGATTTTTATTAAACAAAATCAACGGCATATCAGTTGTGAGCAAATCCATAAATGCCCCATTAAAAATGGTAGTAGCTTTTATGGGTGCTTTATCTAGGTATGCATGAAAGGATCTGCGAAAATCTAAATTTCTATTTTTACCTGCAACCAAATTTGTAAAATCGGTGGAGTAATCGCTTGGTATAAATCTTTTTACTTTGGCTTCAATGGCAGCATCTAAAAAAATCTTTTGAGCATCAATAATTGTTTCGCCCAAACCTGCTATAGCCGAAACTACACAATCCGCCCCTATGCAATGTTTTGAAATTTCTGATTGAATGCTGGTATCTATTTGAAAAACCTTTACGCCACTTTCTTCTAACTGCTTTATTTTTTCTGCGTTGGTTTCTAATCTTACAATAGCCCTTACTTCTGCTCCTTTATCCAACAAAGCATTTACTATTTTTGTTCCTAAATTTCCTGTTGCGCCAATTACTACTATTACTTTCTTCATTTGTAAATTTATTTTCTTTTCAGTTACTGTAAAAAGAAAAGTAGGACAACTTCATTAACATTTTTATACTACAACTTATAAATTTGAAATATAAAAATGTGCCATTTATGATGCCGGAATATAGATTTCAAATTTAGCTCCTTTATTAGGTTCGCCTATCGCTCTAATAATGCCATTATGATTTTCAACAATTTTTTTTACTATAGCAAGCCCTATACCTGTTCCTTTATATGTTTCTTTTCCATGAAGCCGTTGAAAAACTTCAAATATTTTTTCGCCGTATTTTTGGTCAAAGCCAATACCATTGTCTTCAATTGTTATATGCCAATAATTAATTTCATTAGCAAGTTTTTCATGCATTAAAATAGTTCCATTTTCTTTTTCACAATTAATTTTGATAACAGGTTTTTGTTCTTTTTTAGAAAATTTAAGAGAGTTGCTTATTAAGTTTAATAAGAGTTGCCTAAACTGAAAAGTAATTAGGTTCAATTCGCAACTTTTACCTAAGTGAATGCTGGCATTTTTTTCCAGTATTTCTTCTTTTAAATCTTCCTTTACTTCTTCAATGATATTATTAAGATTTGTTTTTTCAAGTCTTTTTTCTTTTGTGCTGGTGCGGGAGTAGGCGAGTAGATCATTTATTAATACCTGCATTCTCTGTGCTGCAGTTTGCATTCTCATAAATTTATCTTTTGCACTTTCTGATAAATTTTGAGCTTCCTTTTCAATGATATAACTGGAGAAGGTTTGAATTTTGCGCAGAGGTTCCTGTAAATCGTGGCTGGAAATATAGGCAAACGATTCCAGTTCTTTATTCGCTTTTTCAAGCTCTTTGTTTTTTACCTGCAATTCGGCGGTTCTATTATTTACTTTTTCTTCTAATGATCGGGAGAGTTCTCGAAAGCGTTCTTCACTATTTTTTAAAGTTTCTTCTGCTTTTTTGCGCTCATGTATATCAAGACCTACTCCCATCATTCCTATAAAATTACCATCTAATGAAAAGCGGGGATTTGCTTTCCAAAGTATGGTTCTATAAATTCCATCAGTTCCTTTTTGACGATTTTCGAATGTGCATGACTCCCGTTTATTAAATCCATCCATATAGATTTTAGTGGCCGGATCAATATCATCAGGATGTGTGATTTCAGCCCATGCCCGTCCCTGCATATCTTCCGTACCAATTCCTGTATAGTCCCTCCATGTTTTGTTTAGATAATCTACAGCAGCATTTTCCCCGGCCAAAAAAATGAATACAGGTGCATCATCAGCTATAGCACGAAAACGAGATTCACTCTCCTTTAATGCATTTTCAATATTTTTTTTATCGGTGGTTTCAATAATAGTAGCCAACACACCACCCACTTCGCCATCATCTTTTCTTATAGGGCTGTATGAAAAATCGAAATAACATTCTTCCACAAATCCGTTTCTGTTAAGCGGAAACATGAGGTCGGAATATCGGAAAGATTCGCCCTGCATTACAGCATTAAACATTGGCTCTACCCTTTCCCATACTTCAGCAAAAGTTTCTTTTGTGCTAATGCCCAATGCCTGCGGATGTTTATTTGCACCAAGTATAGGCCGATACCCATCATTGTATAACTGAACAAAATCATTGCCCCATGCTATATACATTCCAAAAGGATTGTCGAGCATTACAGCAACCATTGTTTGAAGGCTTTGAGGCCAGGTTGCAAGGTCCCCCAATGATGTTTTGCTCCAATCTTTTTTCCTTATGAGTTCTCCCATTTCCCCTCCATTTTTTAGGAAATAATGATTAGCATTTTTTATGATCATAATAAAATAAAATTAAGTGGGAAGTACAAATTGGTCTCTAGAAGGTTGGATAAAATTATTTTGAGTAGAATACGTTATGGCTTCAAAAATCGCTTTCTTTAATTTAGAATATGTACCGGGTTTTTGAATGTAGTAGTGTGCCCCATATTCATACATTAAATCTTCCATTTCATTAGTTAGAGAGGTTGATAAAATGATTACAGGAAGATGATTAAGTTGATCGTTAATTTTTATTTCAGATAAGCATTCAAAACCACTTTTGAGGGGCATGTTCAAATCTAAAAAAACAATATGAGGCAAATTGACTTCTGTTAATTCTAAAAAATTCATAAGCTCAACTCCATCATGTACTGTAACAAGGTTTGAGGCTAAAGACAATTCTTCTAATGCTTCTTTAAACAAATTACAATCATCCAGGTCATCATCAGCCAGTAATAAATTGAGTGAAATGCTTGTCATTTCACAAATATAAAAATAAAAATAAACGGAGAAAAGGAAAAAATCGGGATGATATTCAGCTGATTGTGGAAAAGTGAACTAAAGATAGGTTTATTAAAAATGAATTTTTTTCATGCGGAGTAGTAACCGATTAATTATAATTGACAAAGCAACAAAATCTAATAATACCCAAAGCGCTGTTTAAAAATTTGATAAATATTTCTACCTTTTATAATGTAAGTAAAGTGCGTAAAAATAATTGCAAAAAAAATCAAATAAAATATTAACTGCTTCTGCAAAATTTAATATATCAAAAGTAAAAGCAAACTACAGGAATAGAAAAAACATTTATTTCAGATTTCGTTCGGTTAATAAAATTTTTAGGGCTTTAAATCTTTTATTTTTTGGGTCATTAATTATTTTATATACAAAATACAATAGAATTAAGGTGAGTAATCCCAACCTGTTTACAGCAAAACTGTAAATTACAATTCCTATCAAAAAACCAATAATCACCGCATTGGTAATAGAAAATGATTTCATTTTTTTTGCTTCCTCCAATAATTCTTTGTCTGTTAATAATGATAATTCTTTTTCGTTCATTTTTTGATATTGATATAATTCGTTTTAGTATTTCAATCATCAACGCTACTTTTTCTCATCGTCGAAGCAAATATACTTACTCAATTCATTAATGGTGGTGTAAAACAATAT
The DNA here is from genome assembly GCA_031424845.1 of Ferruginibacter sp. Taxonomy (GTDB): domain Bacteria; phylum Bacteroidota; class Bacteroidia; order Chitinophagales; family Chitinophagaceae; genus Ferruginibacter. The sequence goes on along the minus strand of JANPIF010000242.1, from coordinate 9,956 downwards.
TTAAAGAAGCATGTAAATCATCATGCCACTCATTACAATCATCAAAGCATCTTCAATAATAGTAACTGTACTCATTGGTAAATTAAACACTGCACCTAAACAAGCACATTTAATTTTACGCTTATTCAATACACTTTGTAGAACTCCAACAATACTTAAAGCCATAACTATTAAGGTTACAATATTTGTACCCAATGGCTCAAACCCTGTAGCGTATGCAAGGCCTAAAGCTAACTCAACAAATGGATAAACAAAACCCCAAGCCTTTACCTTTTTTGCTACAATATCGTACATGCTATAACTTTCGGAAAAGCCTTTCAAGTCAAGCATTTTAAAGAATGAAAAAGTAAGAAAGAAACCTGCCATAAAAACATTCATTGCTTGCATCCAATGAAAAGTATTATGCTGCGATGCAGCAATAACAGTAATAGCTGTGATATATCCAAAAATTAATACAGCGGTTTGTAAGTGGAAAACCAACTCTTTGCCTGCTCGGCAGTTTCGTTATGTTCTATTGCTGTAATGGAATATTTTTTATCCAAAGCATTTTGAAATATGGATAATGAAATATGCTTGTCCATGGAAATGGTGGCAGTGTTATTCTCTTTAGAAACTTCCACTTCGGTAACATTTGGTACCATCAGTAAATTACTTTTTACTTTTGCTTCGCAACTTCCGCAGGTCATACCTGTAACTTTATATGTGTGTGTCATTTTTTTTAGTTTGACACAAAGATAAATTGGGCTTACAGCTTAGCTATTGTGGAATTTTGTATTAGAGTTGTAACATTTACAGTTCCTCAATGTTTTTGCGTTTGTATTCTTTCACCGATTTAAAATAACTTGGTGTAAAGCCTGTTATTTTTTTAAACTGGTTTGATAAGTAAGCAACGCTGCTATAACCTAATTGGTCGGCTATTTCGGATAAACTTAGTTCGTCATACACAATTAATTCCTTTACCTTTTCTATTCGTTGGGTGATAAAATATTTTTCAATGGTTGTGCCTTCAACTTCAGAAAAAAGGTTGCTTAAATAATGATAGTCTTGGTGAATTTGTGATGTGATAAAGGACGACAGGTTGGTTTTTATATCATGGTCGGTATGATGAACCAATGTAACAATAGTGTTCTTTATTTTTTCAATGGTTTTACTTTTTTTGTTGTCAATGATTTCAAAGCCTAACGATTTTAATGCTGTGTCCAACTCTGCTAATTCGTCTTTCGATAAGTCTGCTTCAATTTCTACTTCGCCCAAATTAACAGATTGTGGCTGAAGCCCTAAGTTTTCCAATTGGGCTTTTACAACCATTATGCATCTGCTGCAAACCATGTTCTTTATGTATAGTTTCATAATATTTTTGCTCTATCTAATGGATTGTAAAATTATAGAAAGGTGGTGGTAATATAATGAACCTAAGACTGGTTGTTCTGTGATGAAAAGTGATATTTTTATTTCATAAAAAACAACTCCACAAAACATTTTTATAAAAAGCGGAGGCAAAGCGGCTGCGATATCCGAGTAATCATTTTAATGCTGCACCAACGGATTCAAAGGTTGGTGTGCAACGAACTTAAGCGAAGAAATAGAAATGAAGATATCAGCGAATTTCCACAAAAGTAAATAAGCTATTAGCTGCAGAAGTTCATGTAACAGATTAACTTTTTTCAACTCCTCTGTAAAAAATCTCCGTCAATAATAAGCAGCTTTACCCCTGTAGTAGAAATAGAACGGTGAGAACTAAGTTGATCAGATACAACATAAGTTTCGCCTTTGGTTAATTTAATTTTCTCACCGGTGCTAAGTTCACTGTTAAATTCTCCTTCTAAACAATGTACTATGTGACCTTTTTGACACCAATGGTCTGCTAAATAGCCATGTGAATACTCTACCAACCTTATTCGCAGACCATCAAATTGCATTGTTTGCCAAAAGGCAATCCCTGTTGCTCCAATATGTTCCACTTTTTCTATCGAGGTCCAGTCTATGGTTTGGAATGGTATGTTGCTCATTAATTTTAGATTATTATTGGTGACTTACGCCTCTTAAAGAATACACATGTTTTGTACTAAAGATTATGTTGATTTATTAAATTTTCTGTTATTGATCATTCTTTGAAATATTGCATTTAGTCCTTCTACTGCTCCTTTAAACGATTCGCCTTTTTTAAAATATGGAATGAATTTTTTATCTATCATATATTTTGCTTCATATTTAGAAAAGATAGAATTGTTGATTAGGGAATCAGACCAAATTGACATGGTTTTGTATGGAAAAGAAAATCCAACTGTCGTATTGATTTGATTTTTTATTCCAATGATCATTGTAACTATTTCAACACTATCCTTCGATAACATTAGACTATCATAGGTGAAGACATTAAGTTGAATACTTGTCCTACGTTTAAAATCACTAATCAGTGAATCTAAGTAATCCTTTTCTGTGGGTAGAAAATCATGATTATAGTCATTAACAGGCTTAATACCTTTAGCAAGACTATCTTTCAATACAACTCTTAAAGAATCAGATTTTTTTTGATGAATTTTTAAAACAGTACTTTCTGATAAAAATTTCTTTTGCTTTTGCGAACAAGAAAGTATTGGTACTATAAATAAAAGGCTAAAGAAATATTTCATTATGAGTCAGTTTGCAATAAGGCACTAGTCAAATATACAAAACTCATTTATCAGATATTTAAATCAGTCGTTATAAACTTAGCGGCGGTGAAGATGGGAGAGAAGATTTTAACGCTGCACCATCTGAGGTAGGACAACAACTTCTATAACTTGCCGCACAGATTGCTAGCGCACAAAAGCAGCGTCTCAAATCTGCGCTAGTTGGGGGTGTATAGTTATTCTTTGAAGTCAATCCGAGTTTGATTCTTCAATTCATTTAAATTTTTTGCTTTTTTAGAAACGTGGGTTTGCTTTCCGTCAAACACTTCAAGAACGTCAAATACTTTTGCTTCTTTAATTACTTCCTCGCCTTCATCGTCAAGTGTGACAACAATTTCAAGACTACATTTTATACTTGTTCCATTTGAAAAGCTATATTGTTTATTTAATACGGCATTTTTAAATTCTGTGTCATTTACATAAAAACTTATTGATTTGTCGTTATAAAGACCTTTCCATTTCATATTGCCCTGTTTCAATACAGGTGAAACTATTTCAATATTAGCATTTTCAATTGTCTTTGGTTCTAAGTCTTCGCTTTCTAAAATTTGTTTATTGAAATTTGCTCTTATAATACTTCTCTCAATAGATAACGGTTTATAATTACTGTCTAATTCTGTTGTCGAAAATTTGTATAATTTAGGTTCTTTAAGTATTTGCTCATAAAATCTTGACTTAAAAACTTGCACTTTATGTGTGTCGCTTATTTGAATAATAATACTTTCTATAACAACTGTCTCCTGTGCCTTGCTTAACGAGTCTTGTTGCAAATCATTTTTTAATTTCCGAATATTTAAGTGTTTTTCTTCTTTATTAAGTTCTTCTAATTCTTTGTCTTTGTTAAAATGGTCGGAAGTAACATTTATTAATACACCTGAAAGAATTGCTCCAAAAAAGATTGATAGTTTTCCAAGTTTCTGTTTATTTTTTTTCTTTTTAAAATACTTTATGATGTCCTTAATGCCGCCTTCCTTTAATGCCTCAAATTCTAAATCAATGTCTAAGTCGAGAAGATTTGAAACTTCAAAAAAAAGCTTAATAAATTCAGCTTCAGATTTATTTTTAACGACAGCATTCATTGAATGGCTATTGTCGTCTAAATAATAGTGTAGTTCTAAAGTATTCACTAAAGATTTGTTTTAGAGTGGTCGAATATAATTACACACAAGACTCAAATATACACAACTCCTTTATATAAACATTGTAAATCGATGGTTACAAAGCAACCTGCGGCGAAGATAGGAGGCAAGGTTTTTGCGCTACACCAACTGAGGCAAAAGAAGGCCAATGGAAAAACTGATGATTAAGATAATAACAATAAGCCAAATTGGAAAACTTCTTCCCGAAAAAAAGGCTTATAGAAATTACAAATGCTTATTGTTATTTCGTCCGCCCTAAAATCGCAAAACCTAACCTGCTGGCCTTTGTCTAAAATGCTATTCAAAATATTTAAAGTCGTTTACAAGTAGTTGAAATATTTCGTCTTTAACCAATTTAGTTTTTTCTGAAATTTCTTTAGATAAATCATTCAAGTCTGTAGCATTATTTAATTCAGCAAATTTTTTTATTTGAATTAAACCAGAATTTTGCGTAAGAAAGTCAGGATACTCAAAGTACTTAAAATATGATTCGTTATGTAATCCAATATTTCTAATTATTCCTGATTGGCAGTATTGAGAAGCAAAAGTTTTGTAAAATTTATTTATTAAATTTATTAAGTCATTAGCAAGTGTAGCTGTTTTTACAATTTCCTTTTGAAGAATAGTTGACCAAAAACTTTCTGGATTTATTGGAGACAATGGATTATCAGCAATAACTTCTGTTGCTCCAACAACTGGATTATTCTTTTCAAATTTTGTAACAACACACCGATTTTCAGAAAGTACAAGTGCGAAACATAGGGAATAGAAATAGGCTTCTTTTTCTTTTACAATTTTTGGAGCCCAAATATCCATTTGATTTGCCCAAACTGGATACTTACCATTTACAACTTTTGTAATTGCAAACCAGGAAAAAGTTTTTTGTGCAGAATTTAAATTGAAGGCACAATAACCATATTTGTCGGGTGGCCCGTTATGGGTTTTAGTTTTATTTACACTTTTAAAGTCGTTGTCCAATCTAAACCAGACTCTTTTTTCATGTTGTGCTAAAAATCTTCCATCATCTCTGTATTTCACTCGCACAGGAGTGCAATCATCCATAAATCCTATATATGCTGAATTTGCTACCCCATAAGTTTTCTCATTTTTTCGTCTTACATCTTTTAAAGGTAGCCCTCCAAATATTTCATTTGAATCCTTTTCAGTTTTAGACGGGCTTCTCTTAAAATCATACATTGTTTGATTTGTCCAGCCTTTAATAGATTGAGATTTGTCAGTAAAACTTATTGACTTTGACGATTTGAGTAATGGTCTTAACCTTTTATTTATTTCATCTAAAGTAGAATCCCAATTTATTGCTAAGTCTTTTTTAATAAAGCCTGTTAGGTCTTTTACTTTAACATTATTTCTATTGCCTGTTTCGGAATAATTATAAGACCAAATAGTAAATGAGAGGGGCCATTTTCCTTCTAGTTTAAAGAATTCATTACTTGTAACTATGAATCCATTCTCGTATTTAAAATGCTTGTCAAATTCTTTTCGGAAGTTTATGTATGTTGGTCGTGGGATTAACCATGAAGTGGGAGTGAATATCAATAACAAAGGCTTTAATTCGTTATTTTCCTTATTTTGAACTTTTGCAATATTAATGATTTGAGCTAAAAATGCTACATATCTTTCTTTGCCTGCGTCTTGTCCAGTTAGTTCTAAAATATCTTTATTGATTTCATATTCTGAATCTGTCTTTTCTCTTGCTTCTTTTTTTTCGTCAGTATTTTTATATGGTGGATTTAATAAAAAGGCAATTGGTTTGTCAAGGTTTAAATTTTTTTCAGCAAGAATTCTCTTAAGCTCATCCACATAATTCTTTGCTGACCTATCAAGAAAATTGAGACCTTTATTTTCATTTGTTTTCGGAATAATTGTAAAGCCTGCTTGAAGTAGTTCGTCATCATCTTGAACAGTTAGTCTCATCCTTCTTTCAATTGTTCGAAGCAAGTCGGGTTGTAATTCTGAAACGATTTTATGTTTTAAATGTCCCCGCCAACTTGTGACTAAATTACCTGAACCACCAGCAGGGTCAAATACTATATACTTATCACTTAATTTTTTCTCGAAATTTTCATGAACATACCATAGAGCAAATTTGCTAAGATTTATATCTGTAAAGAATATACCATGTTGTTTTGCATATTCAGGATTTATCCTGCTAATTACTTCATCAAAACGGCTAAAATAATAATCAACTGTTAAACCTGAACCTTCATTTGTGAAAATATAGTGAGTTTCTATGTATTTTTTGAATTCAGGTTTAAACTTAGGCTTTACTTTTATTTGCTCACTTACTCTACCAGTTTTTTGACTGACAATTTGAACGTCATAATCTTCAGGGTCATTGTCAACAACCAAAGATGTGACATCCCAAAAACCAACTGCAGCATAAAAGCAATGAACAGCATCTATCGGGTCGTCATAAAATTTCTTTAAATATTCAATATGGTTGATGAAGTCGTAAGTGTTGATTTGAATCCGATTGCTGTCTAAATTTTTGAGAACTTTTAAGAATTCATATAAATCAATAGAAAGGCTTTTCTCTTCAGAAAAAAGGCCGTCATATTCCTTTAAAGATATTCTGAAGAATGCTGTTTTAAGAATTTCAATTGCCTCACTTTTTGATGTTTTTCTTGCATTTATTACACCGATCTCGTTGGGTGCTTTTTGTGCATCTGAGTTCGCCACATTCTTTTTTACAAAAGCTGGCAAATCATTTAATTTCCATAAGCCAATAAAGTCTTTTGTCAAAACACAGACTGCTGGAAAACTTAACCCTTTTTTTGAATAATGTAGTCCTTGGTAAAAACCCTGCAACCATTGGTCTTGTTTGGTTTTTAATTCAACTAATAATTCTCCCTTAATATAAGTGTCTGCCCCCTCGGCATCGGATTCTGTTTTGAATTTTTCGCCAAAGAGCTTTTTGAAAAATGGATAAATTAAAGGTCTTTTTGCATCTTCATTTGAGTTACTCGTTATATATTGTCTAATACCTTCTAATTCTATCATTATTTTGCTATTTATGGTCTTGGTATTTTGAAGATAGCTTGTTTATTTGAATTTTTGTCACGGCTGTTGAAATTGAGTACTGTCGGTAATAGCCTGCTGGAAGCACTCAAATATATGGAACTCATTTATAAAATATTGGATGGCCAATGTTGTAAGATTTGCAACTAGAGATTTAAGTGGAATCCAATATCGAGAAAAATTCACTTTATAAAAAATATTTCACCATTCCATGCGAACTCGCCTCCACGGCCTATCGTTGACTTGTAAATAATGCCGATACAAATAAGAGAAATGAAAATAATAATGGGTAACCAATAATTATTATTATTTTTTTTGATTAATCTCCTAGTAATAAATATATGCGCTATTGTAGCTAAAAAAATTGGCGGTAAATATATTATGTTTCCAAGTCCATGTCCAAAATTAAGTAGTCCGATGATGGTTAAAACGCAAAGTACCATTAACATCCATAAAAATATTCTATTGACTAATTTTAATTTCCCTGAATAATCTTTCATTGGATTTGTTGTTTTTAAAGCTCCTAACTATTCAAATATACACAACTCAAAAATTAGCTATTAAAAATTAACTATCATAAATAAACAATTTAGTTGCATTAAATTTTGAACACAATCTCCTCCACGATAAAAGCCCAAAAATGTTCCCCAGCTCAGTGTAGCCACGATGGGCAGTAGTAGCTGCCGCATAATGAACTTTAAAATATAACAAAGCAACTGCGGCACTACTACAGACAGCGTGATACAAATTTTCAACAAAGTTCCCAATGCTCATGCTCCATCTTCTTAAAAAATAAACCCATAAAAAAAGAGGCTGCAAAAATTGCAACCTCTCTTAATAAAATGATTTATGTTTTTTATTTCATGATCATCAGTTTGGTCATTTGTGTTTCGGTACCGTTTTGTATTTTAATAAAGTACATACCGTTTGTTAGTTTGCTCACATCTAATGTTTGTCTGTTATCTCCCTCGTTTGCTGTGGTGGCTGTTTTTAATACCACTGCACCGGTTTGGTTGGTTACAATTATATCTGCTTTGCCTGCAGTTTTTACTTTGTAAAACAAATTAGCGGTGTAGCCTGCAGGGTTTGGTGCTACCAACAAATCGTTGTTTAATTGTGCAAATGTTTCGGTAGCGCCTTTTGCCGCAGTACCCAATTGTACTCTTAAAGTATAGCAGGTAGTTGTACTGTTTGCGCCATTGTAGCCATACACTCTTACATAGTATGTGCCGGCTGTGTAAGTACGAGAAATGGTTTCGCTGGTAGTACTTCCATTTTGAGAAATGGCCAATTGTGTAGTGCCATTGCTGCTGTATAAACGCAGATCAAAATCTGCCGGCAATGTAGATAATGTGATGGTTGCTGTACCACCGGTTGTGATTACAAATTTGTAGTAATCATTATCGGTCGTGGTGTTTATCAATCCTTTTACATCTGTATTAAATGGAATGGTAGCAGCACCGCTTGCTGTGCCATTTGTGCTTACATCTAAAGTGCCGAGGCAGGTATTTGCTGCAGCTGTTGTAAACTGTGCAGCTGTAAAACCACTTGTGCCATTTGTGCCGCAATTGGTTCTTACTCTATAATCGTACAGTGAACTTGCTGTTAAACCGCTTATTGCAACTGATGTGGCGGTTGTTGATGTAGCAGCGCTCGTCCACACTGTAGCAGAATTTAATTTATAATCTACCGCATAGTTTCCAGCACCGCTTACGGCAGTCCAACTTATAGTAGCGCCCGATGATGTGATGGCCGATGCAACTAAGCCTGTAGGTGCATTACACACTACCAGAGCTGTGGTGGTAAACTGTGCTGCTACAAAACTTCCTGTACCAGATGCGCATGTAGCTCTAACTCTCCAATCGTATAATGAACTTTGCGTAAGCCCGGTTAAGTTTGCAATAGTAGCAGTTTGCGCTGTTGCAAAACTCGTCCATACTGTTGTTGAATTTAGTTTGTATTCTACTGCATAGCTTGTAGCATTTGCAACTGCACTCCAACTTATAGTTGCGCTGTTGGTGCCAACATTAGATGATGTTAACCCTGTAGCATTGCCACAGGCAACTGCGCCGCCAATGGTAAAATTTGTGTTGCTTATATCGAAGAAAATATTTCCTACAGCTTCTACTTTTATGCGTGCAGTGGTTGTTGCTGTAGTTGGAATGATGAATGCTTCTGTACCATCGTTTGGTGTGCTTGTCGTTAATACAGTTGGGAAGGTAAGCCCGCCATCTGTACTCAAACTTATTTTTACATTGGCACAACTTACCGGTGCGGCAGTTGTATTGTTTACACTCCATGTAATATTTTGTGATGAACCGCCAGCCAATGTTACTGCTGTGTTTGGCGAAGTAACTGCAAATGGTCCGGATGTGTTGCTTACCGTAACAACTACATCTGTAAATTGAGTTTGACCAATGCTTAATGGTGCAGTAGAACTGTATGGTGCATTGTCTCTTACGGTTAATCTAAAATTTAATGTACGGGAAACAGAGCTTAATGCTTCTGTGTTTGCACCCGCATCGCCACCTGCGTTTGGACCACTAACAAGTGCGCCTGCCAATATGGTGGATAATTTAGGAAACAATCTTGTAGCAGACGTTGATGGCGGAAAAGATATCCAGTTTGGTCCTGTAGCTTTTGTAGGACTTGCTACGCTGCTGGTACCAGATACGGTAGAGTTGTCGTTTTGTTCCCAGCTGTAAGTAAGTACATCGCCTGCATTGCCATCGGTAGCAGAACCTGTGAGTGCAAATGGAGTGCTGATGGGAATGGTACGATTGGTAACTGCTGCAACAACCGGTGTTACGTTTGCCATGGAAGAGGTGATAGGGCAGGTTTTAGTGGCAAAGTTTGCTTGGATTTGTGCTATAGAAGCTTGATGAAAATAAGCAATAGAATTAGGTGCTACATCTTGGTTTGTAATACCGGCATAACCCATCACCGTAATACCGGAGCCTACTTCTTTGTTTACGCCTGTACCTTCCAATGATTGTGAAAAAGTATGGTTGCCACCCAGCTGGTGACCTACTTCGTGTGCTACATAATCTATATCAAATTTATCGCCTTGTGGTATGCCATCGTTTGGTGAAGTGATGCCGCTTCC
>JANPIF010000241.1:0-8609 GCA_031424845.1 Ferruginibacter sp. | reverse complement strand
AAATGATGAACATATTGCTAAAGAGGTTTTTGAGAAACATCCTGATATGGTTTTGAGGATGGAAGATATTTCTATTTTTGTAGCAAACTGGAGCAATAAAGGAGATAATATAAAATACATACAAGAGGTATTAAATATTGGAATGGACTCATTGGTTTTTATTGATGACAATCCATTTGAAAGAAATTTAGTAAAGACAATGTTACCCGATGTAACAGTACCGGAATTACCGGAAGACCCTGCGGAATATTTACCATTTTTGCAATCTTTAAATTTGTTTGAAACAGTTTCATTTACAGAAGAAGATACCATTCGTACAAAACAATACCAGGAAGAAAGCAAGCGGGTAATAATGCAGCAGTCTTTTGAATCAGTAGATGAATACCTTGGCAGTTTACAGATGGAGGCAACGGTGGAAACTATCAACAATTTTAACCTTGCAAGGTGTGCTCAACTTACACAACGCAGCAACCAGTTTAATCTTACCACTATAAGATATACTGAAGACCAGCTGCAACAATTTTTATCGAAGGGCGGCGAGGCTATTTGTATATCGTTAAAAGATAAGTTTGGTGATTATGGTTTAATAAGTTTAATATTATTGGAGAAGAAGGAAAACGTTGCTGAAGTAAATACATGGATCATGAGTTGCCGTGTATTAAAACGTGGTGTGGAAGAATTAGCAGTAAATGAAATTGTAGCTGCATCACAACAAATGAATTGCGATAAAGTAATTGGAAAATATTTACCTACACCCAAAAATGGAATGGTAAAAGAACTTTATAAAAATATGGGATTTGTTGCGCTTAATGAGAATGAAAGCACATTATATTGTAACGACTTCAATCCTTTTAAAACACATATAAAAACAAACAAATGAACTACGAAGAAATTATAAAGGATGTACAAGATATATTCATTGAAATTACAGATAATCCATCTATTGCATTAAAGCCTGAAACCACTAGTGATGATATTGAAGAGTGGGATAGTCTTACGCATATTCAATTAGTAGTAGCTATCGAAAAGCATTTTAAAATAAATTTTACAGCAGAAGAAATTGGTGGTTACAATAATGTAGGCGAAATGTGTGAAGGCATTGAAAAAAAACTAGATGCTTAATATGAATATCGGAGAGAGCTTTATAAAAAATTATGCTGTTACACAAAAAGTGTACGAAGGTTTTATTCATACGTTTGAAGATAATAATCCTTTGCATACCAATGAAGCTTTTGCAAAAGAACATGGTATGCCACAAGTTGTAATGCATGGTAATATTCTTAATGGGTTTTTATCGCATTTTATTGGCGAAGCATTGCCTCTAAAAAATGTAATTATTCATACCCAAAGTATTAATTTTTATTTACCTGTTTTTTTAAATGACACGGTTACTTTGCAGGCAGATATTGCGGAGCATCACGAAGCAGTAAAGACATTTGTTTTTAAATTTATTTTTAGAAACCAGCATGGAAAAAGAGTGGCAAAGGGTACTATACAAATTGGATTAATTTAATTTTAATAGAATGAATATTTTAATAACAGGTGGTTCATCAGGTTTAGGCAACAGCATAACAGCGTGTTTAGCTAAAGCACATTCCGATGCAACTATTTATTTTACCTATCATTCATCTGCTGAAGCTGCCATTGAAATAGAAAAGAAATACAGCAACACCAAAGCAATTCAATTAGATTTTAAAAACGAAGAAAATTTACATACAGTTATTGAAAAAATTGCTTCTTTAAATATTGATGTACTGGTAAACAATGCAGTTACATCTCTGCATAAAAATCATTTTCATAAAACACCTGTGGAAGTTTACGGTAGTGGATTTGCAGATAATGTATTGCCTGTTATAAAATTAACGGCAGCTTTTATAAAAGCTTCCAGAATAAAAAAAGCCGGAAAAATCATTACTATATTAAGTTCAGCAATAGCTGGAGCACCACTTACAGGCTGGGCTGCTTACACTGCAGAAAAAAATTATCTATTATCATTAGCAAAGAGCTGGGCTTCAGAAAATGTACAGTTTAATATACAAAGCAATTGTGTATCGCCTGAGTTTATGGATACGGCCATAAATAAAGATCTAGATTATAGATTGAAAGAAGAAATGATAAAAACGCACCCCTTAAAAAGATTACTTACTACAAATGAAGTAGCAGATACTGTAAATTTTCTTGTAACAGCATCGTCACATATTAATGGGCAAAATATATTTTTGAACAACGGTAAATCGTAAATTATGGGTGCTGTTGAATTTAATACATATAAAACCACAGAGCTTTCTACCGCTCAGTTAACATCTCTAGTAAAGAATTTTAATATTGTATTTGAAAAAGATTTTCCTGTTGCAAATTTTGAGCAGCAATACAATATTACCGTAAAGGGTTATTCTTACCATAGTTTAATGGAGCAGGATGGGAGCGTAGTGGGAGCCTGCTCAGCCGTGCCTTATGAATATTTGTACAATGGTGAAAAAAAAATATTTGGGTTGTTGGTAGGCCTTTTTGTGGTGAAGGATTTTAGGAAAGATCCATTTGCATTATATAAAATTTACAGCAAGCTTAAAGATATGATGATAGAGGAAGGAGTATCTGTTACAATGGCGGTACCCAATCATAATTCATATCCATATTTTAAGCATGTACTTAAATGGAAGGATATTGGAAATCTTCCATATTATGCATTACCTGTAAGGTTTGGCAATATCAAGAAAGACAATAAATGGCTCAATACTTTTTCATGGCTTTTTGCACACACAGCATCCAGTGTTAATAGAATAAAAAATATTGTGGCTAATGACGAAGAGAAGAAACCATCAGTATATTTATTGCCCAATGAGCCAGTTATGGAGCAGCACAGATACGGTACTCCTCATAAAATTATAAAACAAAAAGGGTTTTCATTTTTTTATAGGACAGATGTAGAAGAGGGAATAAGAACGGTCTATATCATAGATTTTTATAATGGCAATAATAAAAAAGATGCACGTTCTTTGGCGTCATCTGTAAGTTTTCTCCTGAACAATGAAAAGCCGGACATAATTCTTTTTATTGGGCCGCTAAATTTTTCTCAGTACTCTTTGATAAAAGTACCAATTGACAAAGAGCCGAAAAAATTAAATTTTTGTGCTGAGGTTTTAAATAAGAAGGAAATTGGCAATGATATTTTTGAAATGAAGTCTTGGGATTTTGGTCTATATAATTTTGATGTAAGATAGAAGATGAAAAAAATAGTAGTATTAGAGAATAATTTTACCGCAAGTGTAACTATTAGAAGTGCACTTATGAATGCATTGGTAAAAAATGGATTTGAAGTATATATTTTATCTCATGGTAAATTAGAATATGCAGAACAACTAAAAAATATACAGGCTACATGTGTAGAAATCGGCACAAGTAACACCAACCCTATCGAGGTAATAAAATACATAGGAAGATTATACAAAGAAATAAAAAATATTAAACCTGATGTTTGCTTAACATTTACACCAAGGCAAAATATTTATGGGAATATAGCTTGTAAAATGTTGGGCATTCCTACATTATCTAATATTACAGGCACAGGTGTTCCATTCCATATAAAAGGATTTATTTATACGCTTGGGCGTTTGTTATATAAGGGCGTTTTAAAAGTACCTTCCACAGTTTTTTTTCAGAATACCGATGATTTTGAGCATTTAGTTTCTAAAGGTTATGTAAAAAAAGAACAAGCTGTTTTAATACCTGGTAGTGGAATTGAAACAGAAAAATTTATACCCGTAGACAAAATAGCAAATGATAAATTTGTTTTTCTTTTTGTAGGAAGATTGGTAAAAATAAAGGGTGTGGAAGAAATGGTAATAGCAGCCCGAAACATTTTGAAAGAAAGGAAAGATGTGGAGTTTTGGATTGTGGGTCCATTATGGACACAAAATACAGTATCACTTACTATAACTCAAAATGATTTAAATAATTGGGAACACGAGGGCATAATATATAAAGGGGAAACAAAAGATGTGCGCCCATTTATAGCCCAATGCGATTGTTTTGTTTTGGCATCTTACAGAGAAGGTTTATCGAATTCATTGTTGGAAGCTGCCAGTATGGAAAAGCCAATTGTTACTACAAATGTTACTGGTTGTAAAGATGTAGTAGTTGACGGTTTGAATGGTATTTTATGCGAGCCTCAAAGTGCAACTTCTTTAGAAAAAGGGTTAAGAAAAATGTTAGCACTTACTAATGAGCAAAGAACAGAAATGGGTAAACAAGGAAGGATTAAAGTGAAAAAGGAATATGAAAAATCTATAGTGGTAGAGAAATATATAAATAGTATAAATAAATTATTTTAGAATGGCTACCTCAACCATGTCAATAGATTGGGAAGATTTCGGCCAGTTATTTGGCAAATACCATTACGGCAATATTACTGAACCTGTAAACGGTGCAATTGAAAGGCAAACAAAAATAATACTTGATTTACTTGATGAAACTGATAATAAAGCAACTTTTTTTGTACTAGGCATGCTCGCCGAAAAAAGAAAAAATTTAGTAAAGGAAATAGCTTCTCGGGGCCATGAAATAGCATTGCACGGTCAAAATCATGAACCGATGTTTTCTCTAACTGCTGAAAAGGCTAAGGAAGATATTTTAACTTCTCAAAAGATAGTAACAGATATTATTGGTGCACCTGTTTATGGATACCGGGCTCCATTTTTTTCTATTATTAAAGAAAACTTATACCTTTTAGAAACGTTGGCAGAACTAGATTTAATATATGATAGTAGCATTTTTCCTGTAAAATTACCAAGGTATGGAATTGCAGATTTTCCTCGAGAAAATGCATTGTATAAATTACCTAGTGGAAAAGAATTAGTAGAATTGCCAATGACCACAGCAAACTTTTTTGCTAAAGACTGGCCTGTATGTGGTGGCGGATATATCAGGCTCCTCCCATCAATTTTAATAAATAAAATATTTAGGAATATAGATCACAACAACATTGACAGCATGATCTATATGCATCCATATGAATTTGATACAAATTCGATTGATGTTACTTCAAACTATCCCGAAAATGCCAAATTTTCTACATTAAAGACTTCCATATTAAATTTTAGATGGAATTTATTTAGAGGAAGCATTACATACAAATTGAGGATATTACTAAATCAACATAATTTTAATACCTGTCTTCAAAAAGCCATTTCAATAAAAGAAAACTCTAATGCTGTCTCTTTAAATATTAAATAAATGGATAGAATAATTATTATAGGATATTCGGGTCATTCATTTGTTGTAAACAGCATCTTTCAATCTGTAAGTAAAAAAGTATATGCTTACTGCGATGCAACTGAAAAAAGCTTCAATCCTTTTTCTTTAGAATATCTAGGCAAAGAAACTGATGCGAGTGCACTTGAAAAATTATTAAGTAATTCGTCATTTATTGCTATCGGGGATAACAAAATTCGAAAAAAGATATATGAGAATTTAATTCCAAATCTTAATATCTCCCTTATAAATGCAATTCATAGAAATTCGAATATTTGCAATTCTGCAAAAATTGGGGATAGTAATATTATGATCAGTGCAGGTGTAATAATTAATCCTTTATCAGTTATTGAAAACGGAGTAATTTGTAACACTGGGTGTATCATTGAACATGAATGTGTTGTAAAAAACTTTGCTCATATAGGACCTGGTACAATACTTTGCGGAAATGTTACCGTGGGAGAAAATAGCTTTGTGGGTGCTGGAGCAGTTGTAAAACAAGGTATTAAAATTGGAAATAATGTTATGGTAGGTGCAGGTTCGGTGGTTGTAAAAGATATTCCAGATAATGCAACTGTTATGGGGTGTCCTGCAAAATAAGTTGTTGCATTTTTTAGTTGGGAATTAGATATTCTTAATAGTAATATTTAATCCTATTTAGAACCAATAACCCATCTTACAAACCCACTCTACCTTACACTCCTTATTTTCTCTATAATTCCTAAACCTCTTCCCTAAAATAAACTTTATAAAAATTCATCTTTTTACTTTCATCGTAACCCTTTTCTATCAATTTATTATTGCCATGAATGTAAATGTGGAAATTTTTATCAAGCTTTAAAACACTTTTAAAAACTCTCGCCTGTTTTTTTACCGCAGCATTATTTATGTTGAAAGAATCTGGTATTTCGGTTTCAAATTCCTGTTCATAATTTTCCTTGTAAGCCTTAAAAGATTCAATCCCTTTTTCATTGTTTATTACTTCGTAGCTAAAACTATCGAGGTTAAATTGTTCATTTTCTTTAAAGTATTTTATAGAACGATTAAGCAAATCAATCTTATCAGTTTTCCCCATATCAAAATCTGCGTCCATTTCATTTTTTACAAAGTCTTTGTAAATATTAAGTACAGTGTTGGTTTGATTGTAAGCGGTATTGCAAATTTTTAGTTGCAAAAAATCATCTATCCAGTAAGCAGCTTCTGATTTATTTGTTTGATCTATTACAGAAACTTTGTAACCATCATTTTCATCGGTATTAAAAATAATACATCCCTTATCTAACTTTTTAATATTAATGGCTTCTTCCTCATATTCAAGTTCAAAATCTTGCTCTGTACGGTTTATAGTGATATAAGCTTCCTTGCTTTCACTCTTAAAAATGCCAATTGCATTTACCATAGAGCCTTCAAGAGGGAGTTTATCAAAATAACAACAGTAGATTTCTCCACCTTTAATTTTTGGGTGATTTGCTACATTGTATAAATGTGTAGCCAGCTTTTTTGAATAGTCATGAAAAAGGCTAGGGTCTTCAAATATTAATTTGCAAAAATGAAATACTTCATTAAGGTTTCTTTCTCCGGTTGAATGGTGTAAATTATACAAATCATTCGTTTTCTCAAATGGATTGAGGAAATATTGCATCAAAAGGTTGCGAAGAACATCATCATTAATTACAGTTGGTTTGTGAGAAAGTGTAAGGGGTTCATCTAACAGTTTATTTCCGGTTTTATGTATGGAAAGTTGAGTAATAGCTGCTTCAAAAAAAGATATCATGCTGCGAAAATAGGAGAAAAATTTATGTGCTTCACAATTGAAGTATTATACCTGGTTTTCAGTTTTTTTTGGACAAACATTTGATATAAATCAATGAACAATTTAAAATTATTATTATGACAGACAAGAACGACAAACCAAAATTACAAAAGGAAGAAAATGATGAAGCTATAAAGCCAGATCCTAAAACGCTCAACACCACAGATCCTCAAGATGAAATGGAAGGGCCCGTTTCATCATTGGTACAAGGAGCCAAAGAAGGTTTAGAGGATGATAAAACCAAAGAAGAAGCAGATGAAGAAAAAGATAGTAAACTGTAATTTTTGCAATTATTCAATTTGTTGTAGAACCAATATATACCCTAAATAGGGTATATGAAGCAATCTCAAATTTCATCATATTTACATTCTTAAAATAATTTTAAGGAATTATAAATGATGAAATATGACGCATACTAATTACATTAATCTTACAACTCATTACGGTAAAGAACTTATTCCATTAAACAAAATTCTAAGAATAGAAGCTGTTAGCAATTATAGTAAATTATATTTTGAAGATGGCAAAACCCTAGTAGTTTCTAAAGTGCTTCAATGGTTTGAAGAGAAATTGGTGAATGATTATTTTATTAGAGTACACCGAAGCCACTTAATAAACACCGTGTATATAAGTGAGTATAATAAAAAAGGTAAACAGACAATCATTTTAAAAGATAATAGCTTTTTTCAAGTTGCCAGGCGTAAACAAAGCATAGTAAGAAGATTGTTAGAAAATGTTATGACTGCGTAAAATTTAATTAGTTTTAATCCTTAGTTGAATGCTCTATGTTTTAATTAAGTTAAGTCCCCTCACTACATTTAGGGATAATAGAATATCAAATAGAATTTAGAACAAAAAAAGCGAAGAAATCACTCTTCGCTTTTTTAAATATCTTAGTTGATAGTTTACGCATCCAAAGTTACCTTAGTCATTTTATCTCCTCCTTGTATACTGTCTAAAAATTCAATGCCTTCAGTAATTCTACCAAAGCAAGTATGCACGCCATCTAAATGTTGGGTACCTTGTCTGTTGTGACAGATAAAAAATTGTGACCCACCGGTGTCTTTTCCTCTGTGTGCCATGCTCATAACCCCACGATCGTGAAATTGCTTTTCGCCACTTGTTTCGCATTTAATACTATAACCGGGTCCACCTGCACCGGTGCCATCAGGGCAACCTGTTTGTACCATAAAATTTGGTATTACTCGGTGAAAACTTAATCCGTCATAATATCCTTTCGATACAAGTTTTTTAAAATTTTCTACTGCTATTGGCGCAGCATCATCGTATAATTCAAAAGCAAGTGTGCCTTTGTTTGATTCTATTTTTCCTGTTGTACTCATGGTAAATATTTTAAGTTGCGAAGGTATGGCAGTTATAGGTTAAACACAAAGTTCACAAAAGGTTTTCACAAAGAACACAAAGAAGACCCAATAAATATATGCTCTTAGTAATCCTTGTGACCTTCTTTGTGCTCTTTGTGCTAAAGTTTTAATTTGCCCTTACTCTCCAAATAACTTTTGATGCATCATCTGCCACCAGCATT
>JANPIF010000240.1:0-23087 GCA_031424845.1 Ferruginibacter sp. | reverse complement strand
CAACGTTGAGGCTTTGCGCTGCGGTGGAATTTGAAACAATTCAGCACGTAACCGAAGTTGATTAAAAAACAAATGTAAAAATAGATAAAATGATGAAAAAAGATTTTCAGCCCGAACAAAAGATTGGTAGCGAACAAAAGCCCATTGTACTTCCGTCAGCCACCGATAGCGCAAAACCTATTGTTGTATGCAGCCAAAGTCAAGTCCACCAAATTAAAAACGCTTTTACAAATAAGGATGAATTTTGGATTGAATACACTTCTAAAAGTCCTCCTTTTGTAAAGCAATGAATGTTTTTATTGTTTTCCCGATAAGATGGCAAATAGTTTCAAACTTTTCGTCATCATAATAAATATACTCTGTCGTGTTTTTGAATTTAATAAAAACGGTTTGATTTTTTGAAATAAAGTCTGAAAGTTCTTTTGAAGTTACAAGCCAATAATGAGCAAATATGTTTCGTTCAACTATTATCTTATTTATAATATCATTAATAATTGTCGGATTAGTCTTTAAAAAGTCGGGTTTGTGTTTTTCCAAAAGTACTTTTAGTACTTGCATTTTATTTTCAAAAATCATTCTGTTTGTGCAGATAATGAGTTCCATCAGTTCTTGTTTCTTAGTCGTTGTCCCACAGAAGTAAGTTGATAGAATTTCGTCGACAATTCGTTCAAGCATAATTACTTCGTTGATAATTACACCACGTCTAAGAAAGGCTACGTTTGTATATGTTTCATATTCTCGTTGAAATTGTTCTTCGGTAGTAAAATTAGTTTTCAAAGTATGAGGTATAAATTAAATTATAGTAATTATCTATTATTTCAAAATAAAAACTGCTTGCGAAATTGGTTGCACACAACGATAGGGCATATTGCGAAGTTGGGGGAATAGAATTACTGTCGCTTGGTAGCTTATTGCACAACTGATAAACAATGATTTAAAAGCCGATTGCGGTTCCGTCAAGCCCCAATTTAGCAAATGCCGTTGTTATCGGCATCTGCGGTCAAATTATAAAACTGTAACTATTATGAATATTGAACTGCATCCTAAAGAAGAAGAAAAAGACTTTTTTGTAAAGTGTAATGTCTGCGGACAGATTTTAAAGAACTGGATTGGCTCAACTGCCTGTTGTGGCAGCATTGCTTATTCCTGTGATGAAGATGGAAGCAATGTTACCGATACAATACAATTATTTGGTTTCATCTCAAAATAAAAGAAATGACAAAAAAAACAACACAAAGCAAAGGTGAATTATTAAAAGCTGCGACAGGAAGCGGACAGCCTGAAAGATTGAGCCTTGCAGAAAACAGAGAAAAGTTGTATGATAAATTTTACAACAATCTAAGGTTACTGGTTGCTACCGAAACTATTTCTATGACTGAATTAGCAAGGGAAATAGGTATGCAATCTGGAACACGAATAGCAAACCTTACCTATGGTAGAGGTAAGCCTGAAATGGAAGAAATAATCACAATTGCTAAACACTACAAATGCAGCATTGATGATTTGCTTTATAAGTCCGTGCAAATTAGCTGGGTGTAGCAGTTGCCGATAACACCTTATTGTCCGCAATTCAATTTATTGCACTAAACAAACACCAATGTTAATCAACACAATACAAAATCATTTATCACAACGAATAGAAGCCGGAGAGCTAACTAATGAGGAACTTGTGCAACTTATTGAACATGTTGGAGGATACTTAAATCTGCAAAGCATCCCGGCTTATGCCAAACAAAATAACATGAGTTACAATGGTGCAAAAAACTTTAGAAAGGTGGTTACACTTTTTGGTGAAAAATTTATAATTGATAACGAATAATGGCAACGAGTAAATGGACCAATGAGCAGTATGAAGCCCTGATGAAAAAAAGAGGAATACAGGTTAATAAACCCGTTGTAAATATTCCAAAAAATATTCCTAAGCCGGAACCGGAAAGTAAAAAAATACCAGCATCATTTGCACTTGGAAGATTGAAGGAAGGGGAAATGAATAAAACGGAAGCGGCTTATGCGAATTACTTGGAGCTGCTAAAAAGAACCGGTGAGGTTGTATGGTATGAGTTTGAGCCAATGAATTTAAAGATTGCCAGCAAATGCTTTTACAAGATTGATTTTTTAGTGATGAAGAAAAGCGGGCAACTGGAGTGCCATGAGGTAAAAGGTTTTTGGACGGATGATGCCCTTGTAAAAATCAAAGCAGCTGCAGAAAAATTCCCCTTCCGGTTTATTTCTGTAATGCTTAAGGAAGGGAACTGGGAGGTTAGAGAATTTTAAAATAAATTTTTTATGGCTTAGTACCGGGTGAATTTATTCTTCCACCTCTGGCTAGATAAACTTCTTTTGAAAGCTCTTCGGCACCTATAATCGAAACAGTTATTAGTTCTTTAGAAAGAAGTTTGGAAATATGAATTTTAAAATCATCAATAGTCATTGATGCTGTAGAACAAATAAAATATTTTCCACCATCGGTGATGTAACCTCTTTCCATTATTTCATAGTCGAACTCATAAAAATTTGTATAAATCATCAATGAAAATTTTAATAAATATATGGCTATTAACTTAAAAAACTACACATCTGATGTTCCAGCTGCTACATCCATGAGCAGAATCGAACAATATTTAGTTGCTGCAGGTGCAACTGATATCAGTAAGAAATATCAGGATCAGGTATGCATCGCCATTCAATTTAGAATGATGATTGAATTAAAGCCTGTCTTCTTTAAACTACCAGCCCGGGTTGATGCCTGCTTTAAAGTATTGTGGGCAGAAGTAAAACGCCCACAGCCAGGCACGAAAGAAAAAACCATGCAGCAGGCAGAAAAAACAGCATGGAAAATAATTTGTGATTGGGTACAAGTTCAGCTGAGCATGATCCAGCTTCAACAGGCCGAACTTCTGCAGGTATTTCTTCCTTATGTAATGAACCCGCACACTGAGCAAACATTTTACAATCAAATAAAAACCGGCGGCTTCAAGCTGCTAGAAAATTAAAAATATGGATATGCCAAAGAAAACAGAATTCACAATTACCGGAACATGCGGCCTAACCTTAGAACATACTGAAGGGGAAAGTACATCAAAAGCAAAACGTGTAGATTTTAGGATAGATGTTTCCGATAACATTTCCATTGAAGGATATACAACCGACGGTTTACCTAATAAAGTGGGATGCAATGCGTTACTAAAAGTCTTCGCCTCCGGGATAACCGGGGTTATCGAACTAGCCATTCAAAACGGGTGGGATACTGCTGCGGGCCAAATCGAAAAAACCCTCGCCACAATTAATGAAGGACTCCTTAAAAATGAAGGTGCAGGTCTTGGAACAATGAAAACTTACTGATTATGATTACAGATAAAGGATACTCGAAAGACCCAACCATTATGCCTGAAGGTATTGTAGTAACATTTGGTAAAGACATGATGGACTCAAAAGGAGGCATGGAAACATTCATGACCTACTTTGAAACAGTTATGAAAGATGAAGACGTTACTTGGTTGCATAAATTAAAGTTTGCACCTAAGTTCGATATCAATTACGTCTATATTATCGTAGCCAACAAGTTATATGCTCGGGGATATTATGGCGGTTTTCAAAAAGGAATTACAACTGTCAATGTTCCCTAATCTGCTAACAGCTTTTCAAAAATGGAAAGGATTGCCTGGTCACGAATTGTTATTGCAGGCCCTTTAGAAAAATGCCCTTTTGAAAGAGAGCTAAAAGGGTTCCAGGGATTTCGTTACTGCACAGAGTTGTTTTAAAATATTGTGGAAATTCTATTCTCTAAGCAGTAATCGAAAATAGCTTGAATAATTTTATCACCAATGCCGTTTTCACCAACCTCAGTATATTCATATTTATTCTTATCTAGATTATGAACAAATAAAATTGCGTCCCGACCAAGATCATTTGGATCTATATCAAAAACCTCAAACTGAACTGAACCATTGTTAATTCTATCAATTTTAATTACCGATGCGCAGTACATCTTTTCAACAGAACCAAATTCAATTTTAAATTTTATCATTCTCAAATATATTCTCAATAATTTTTTAAACAATAATATATTATGACAAACTTAAGTAAATACGAAAACTTAACTTTCGAAGAAGCAACACACATCATTTATTTTAATTTCAGCAATGATGCCAAGGCTTTCAAATCAGTGATGGAAGACTTAATGGTGGGAGAGCACGCCCCACATAAGTGCATTGCTCCAAAATGGTATGATAATTACAGAGATACTATAGCTGAAAATAAAGCAGCGAAATAATATGTCCGACGAATCAATAATGGCTTTTGGAAAACACAAAGGCAAACCACTTTCTGAAGTTCCTCACTCATGGTTCGAATATATGTATTACAGAAATCTGCTTACCGGTGATCTAAAAAAATATGCTGAGGAGAATGTGGCAATAAGAAGATTTGAAAAGGAGAAGGTAAAATCTTAAGGGGATACGTATTTATACGTAGTAAAACTACGTAAATAATGATTTTTAACGGTATAATTAACACATTATCGTGTTTGTGCGTAAAAAAATGTTATCAATTCACAAAATGTGAATATCTTTATAATAACATAGTCACCCCGCTTCCCGTTCGAACAGCGCGCTCAGGGTGGCTTTTTTTTATAAATATATGGCACTGATTCCTTTTACTAAAACTGCGAAAACTTACGATCAACAGTTACAAAAATTAAAGGACAGAGGCCTTAAAATAAGTTCGGATGATAAGGCATTACACTTATTACAGAAACTAAGTTATTATAGATTAAGCGGCTATTGGCACCCTTTATTAGAATTACCAAAATCCAAACATCAATTTAAAAAAGGTGCAGAATTTCAGACAGCCTTTAAATTATATAGATTTGACAGAGATCTGAGAATTTTTATAATGAAAGAGCTAGAAAAAATAGAAGTTTCTATAAGAGCTCAAATGATTTATCACCTATCGCATTCAAAGGGTCCGTTTTGGCTTTCAGAACCTAATAATTTTACAGATATACATTTTCATAGACAGACGGTTATCAACTTAAAAAAGGATTACCTTAAAAGTGATGAGGAGTTTTTAAAATCTTACAAAACAAAATACTCTGAATCATTACCTCCTTGCTGGATGATTCTAGAAATATCATCTTTTGGCACATTATCCAAAATATACGGTAACCTTAAAAATGGTAAAAGGGATGTTGCTGCATCCTTTGGTTTAGATGATAATACCTTTGCTTCTTGGATGCATTGTTTTGTGTATATAAGAAATGTTTGTGCTCATCATTCACGATTATGGAACAGGGGTATGAGTATCAAACCTAGAATACCTATTAAACCAGATAATACTTGGTTAATAGATACGGCCGTAAATAATAATAAAACATATTTTATTCTCAGTATGATGCTGTATCTATTACAATCTATAGATACAAAACATCAATTTATCTATAGATTTAAAGTTTTATTAAAAAAATATCCTAATGTGGATGTTAGTGCAATGGGATTTCCTCAAAATTGGAAATCAGAGCCATTGTGGAATTTCAAACCCTCAGTTATCCAAAAAGTAAAATTAGCAATCATCCCCAAAGTAAAATAGACAGCTAAGTTGATTTGTAATTATTCACAATCTGTAATTCCCATATAAAATTTTGTTGATAATAAAAATTATTTGATACCAATGCATTGTTTACTTTCACATCAACAAAAAACATTTACAAGTTGATCTCGGAATTACAGAGTTTGGACCTCAACCTGACGCTTGATAAATGTTATACTAGCATTGAAGAATAAACATTTTATAAAGCGCCACTCCGTATGGCGCTTTGTTTATTTGATGCCATTGCAATATTAGCAATCATTTCATGTAAAAATTTCTATTAGTTTTTCACAGGACGTTTACAAAATAAGGAGATGCAAGATGGATAAAGGATGCAGACAAAATAAGAAGTTTTCCACTAAGGAAATGCACATTATATGGAAAACTTTATCATTGTGTAATACTTCTTTTCAGCAGATAGGAGTAAAATGTATCATCATGTAAATTAACTGCAACTCTACTTCAAGTATAATAATTACTTTTGAAAGTAATAAAATATATTACATTTGTGTCACAGTATGACACCAACAGCACAACATCCAACCCCAAATACCGTATCAACAAGAATCATTAAGAATGAGTTAGTTGATTGGTCAGCCCTAAAATATATTCAGCAGGAAAACTTTAAGGATTGGACTTTAGAGGCTAAGCAAAAGCTTAAAACTTCCATCATTCAAAACCAATTCGCACAACCCTTTTATGTTTGGAAGGATCCGGCAAGCGGTGACATCTACTGTTTAGATGGCAGACATCGAACATTGATAATGCAGGAACTAGTGAAAGAGGGTTATGAAATACCTGCTTTACTAGATGCAATTTTTATTGATTGTAAGGATAAAAAAGAAGCGGCAAGGATGGTATTGTTATACTCTTCTGTTTATGCAAAAATTACTGAGAATGGCCTTTTTGATTTTGCAAAAATGTATGAGCTTGACTTTTCAGATTTGAACGAAGGCTTTGAGTTGCCGGATATGGACATGAGCCACATGTTAGGAGCGAGAGAAGAAAATGACATACCTGATATAATTCCTCAGTCACTTTCAGAAAAATTTATTGTACCTCCCTTTTCCATACTTGATACCAGGCAGGGATATTGGCAAGAACGTAAAAAAGTATGGCACTCACTTTTCAATAGTCAGGAGTCTAGAGAAGATACAGAACTTATAGCCAAAAGCGGACAGAGCTCTGCAGTTTATGAATTAAGAAACCGCATGCGTAAAGCAACCGGTGTTGATCCGGAGTGGGATGATATAATAGCAGAAGCAAAAAAACAAGGTTTGCATATTTATGAAGGCGCTTCTATTTTTGATCCTGTACTGGCAGAAATATGTTATAAATGGTTTTGCACAGAGGGCGGTGCTATCCTTGATCCTTTTGCAGGTGGTTCGGTTCGGGGGATTGTTGCCGGGCTTACAGGTTTTAAATACTGTGGTATTGATCTTCGGGAAGATCAAGTTAAAGCAAATCATAAACAATGGTCAGAAGTTCCGCAGAATAAGGACAGCTTCGTTAATGTTGGATGGTTCACAGGTGATAGTAATATTGTTTTAGAATCTATGTCTGGTCAATACGACTTTGTTTTTTCTTGTCCTCCTTACCATGATTTAGAAAAATATAGCGAAGATCCTGCAGACCTAAGCAATATGAATTATGAAGACTTTTTAAAAGTTTACACCGAGATAATTCAGAAATCAGTTAGCAAATTAAAAGATGATCGCTTTGCATGTTTTGTCGTTGGAGATATCAGGGACCGAGAAGGTATTTACAGAAACTTTGTTAGTAAAACTATTTCAGCTTTTCAAGATGCCGGAATGAATCTATACAACGAAATCATCCTTATAAACGTTGCGGGCTCCCTTCCAATACGTGTAGGTAGACAATTTGAAGCAGGGCGCAAAGTTGGTAAAATGCATCAGAATGTTTTAGTATTCTACAAAGGCGATCCAAAAAATATAAGGGCAAATTATCCTGAAATAAAGGTTGATGAATTCTTTGAAAAAGAAAATAAGGAAGTTGTTATGTTATGACAATAGAGAAGCATGAAAATATAAATGTTTTAAGGGATGACCTTTTGCCTGGGGGAACGAAGTCGGTTTTCTTAGGTAAAATATTAGATCTAACAAAAGATTGCTTTGTGTATGCATCACCTGTATATGGTGCAATGCAAATAGCTCTTTCTCATTATTGTTCATCTATAGGTAAACAGGCCGTAATATTTTGCGCAAAAAGAAAAGTACCACACAACAATTCACTAAAGGCAAAAGAAGCTGGAGGAATAGTTTATCAGGTACCATATGGCTATTTAAACAATTGCCAATCTAAAGCTTTGCAATATGCAAAGGATAATAACGGTCATTGTTTAAAATTTGGAGGAAATTATGAAGTAGCTATAACAGCGATTGCCGATAGGATGAAACAGGTATCAATAAGGTTGGGATATGAACCGGATGTTATCTATTGCGCTGTCGGGTCAGGTACGTTACTCAAAGGAATTATTGCAGGCACTATCAATGCTAGAATATTTGGTGTAATGGTGGGCACAGAATTTAAAGAGCCTATCCCGGAACGAGTAACACTTATCAGATATGAAAAAGGGTTTGAGTTTGAAAGCAAAATATCCTCACCATTTCCATCATGTAAAAATTATGATTTGAAGGCCTGGGAATATTGCAGGTTAGGAAAGCATGAAGGGAATATATTTTTTTGGAATGTATTTTAGCTGAACTACATTATAAAAGCTTTGCCAATATTGCTGTAGCATTTACAAGTTAAGTGTTGGTATTTTATGCTGTATGTTTTGCCCTAACAAAGGGATTTTTTGAGATGGTTTTTTACCCAAACAAAAACCAATGAAAAAATTTAACGGTGAACCTCAAAGGGTTCACCGTACCGGTTGATAAAATATTTTATAAAAAGTCTTCCAACGCTTATTTTCACTTTATGGAAGCAAACGAAAAAACAATAATCATGGTTGAAACTGCACAGTCTTTGAAAGATATGGTTCAAAAACGGATGGCCAACCGAATGAACGCACTTACCACATTGCAAACCAGTCCTATGGACTCAATCCCGGATGATGTAAAGCAGATGCGAGAAGTAGAAGCGAGCAGAATACGAGCAGTTATGCAGGAACAATCTGATTTGATTGAAATTATTGAGATGCTTTTTCCGCAAGCAGCTGTAAAAAGCAAAACAAGTAAATAAAAATGACAAAGGTTGACAATATAGAATATGAAAAAAGGATCCGTATAGTTATGGAATGGATACTTGATGATTGGCGCTCAACCGATATCATTGCACAGATAGTAATTAAATGGGGAGTCGTAGAAAGGCAGGCAAAAAGATATGTTTCTGAAGCTCGCAAAAGATGGATGAAGGATGAAAGCATTGTATTAGAACAAAAAAGAAAGCTCAAATCTGAGTCTCTTAAGAAATTAAAAAGGTCTTTGCACGATCGGTATAAAGGAACTCCCGAAGGAATACGTGCTGTGCTGATGGTAGAGAAAGAATTAATTGCACTGGAAGGTTTATCTCCAGCTATCAAACTGCAGCATTCTCAAATGGGGCCTGATGGAAATGTTATAGATCCATCATCAAAAATAATTTTGAATTTACCTGTTGGCTTAGATATCTCTTTACCAAACAATACAGAAGAATGATTACTAAATACGGTTACCCTTTAGCCTTAACCTTACTCGTTTGTTCACCTATTATCTGGTTATGGGGTTTCCCAAACGTTGCAGGCCGCACAGCAATAACTGCATTGTACTTACTTACACTATTATTCATCATCCGTAAATGGAAGGTCTAGAATTATTTCCTGAATCTGCAAAAATGCCCGTATTATGGGCAAACCTTGCAGCAAAGGAAGCAATCATTATAAATCAAGGCGGCACTAGTTCCGGTAAGTCTCAAGCATTGATTAGGATAATGTTTTTTTATGCTATCCAATACCCAAAAATAAAAATAGAAGTTGCTGGTGCAACATTCCCAAAATTAGAAAGCGACACTTTGGAGATTGCAGAAAACTTGTACCGGGATAATGCAATATTAAAAAGTAGAATAAGATTTTATCATCAAACAAAACATACTTTCTTTTTACATAACGGGTCAAAAATAGTTTTTAAAAGCTATGAAAAACCAAAAGATGCGGATGGTCCTAAACGTGACATCCTTTATATATCTGAAGCTAGAAATTTTCAATGGGCAACTGCAGAGCAGCTGATCCGCCGTACAAAAATAAAAACATTTATAGATTACAATCCCGTGTCTGAATTTTGGGCGCATGATAAATTAATAAATTGTCCTGTTGTAGAAGGCCGAAAGGAATATCCTTCCGTTAAAGTGATCAGGAGCTGGCACATCCATAATCACTTTATTACACAGGCTATGCACGATAGCATAGAGAATATTGTAGATAAAGAAATGAGGAAAGCATATGCACGTGGCTTAACCGGAAAGATCACCGGCCTTGTCTACCCAGGCTGGATTGAAATACCTGAGTTTCCATTGATGGCACCAACCGTAATATGGGGAATAGATTTAGGATTCAGTAATGATCCTACCGTTATTGTAAAATGTGCGGTAAACTTCAGTGGATACGATTATATATTTGAGGCATATGGTTATGCACCAGGAATACCGACGGGAGATATGGCCCACATTATGATTGCCAATGGCTATAAACGTGGGCAACCGGTTTATATGGATCATCATGATGCAACTCGTAGAGAATTGCGGCAGCTTGGTATTCAGGCAATAAACGCAATCAAAGGGAAGGGAAGTGTAGAAGAAGGGGTTTTACATCTACGTTCTAAAAAAGTTGCTTTCACATGGAAAAATAAAGGCAAAAATGACGATGCAGATAATAAACCGCTTTCATTGGGTGGTGAGATAAAACGGCATTCTTTTTTATTGGATGCAAATGAAAAACCTACTAATACTCCTGAGCATCAATACTCCCACGGGCCATCCGCTTGTCGGTATGCAGGGTTCACTCATGCGGTTCGGCACGGTTTAATAAAAAAGTAAATTTTGATAGTAATAAATTATATTACTATTTTTATAATCAATTAAATGCAATACCATGTATTAAAAATTAGTCAGTGAAGAAAATCCCTCAATTTAAGTTGGGGGATTTTGATTTTAATACCGTTAAATAAAAATAAATTCTGAGAAAAAATAAAGTAATAATAAATATTACTTATTTTTACCCTCATAAATGGCCGAAAACAAAAACTATTTTTGTGGTAACTGCAATAAACTTTTATTAAAAGGAGATATCTCAACCGCTACTATAGAAATAAAGTGTACCAAGTGCGGTGTGATTAGTGTTTCAAAAGAACCTACCAAGGTTCAACATATTTTAAAAGAACTCAAAGATTTTGTAACAAGATCTAAATAATCAAAAGAGCTTCAAGAAAGCCGATACTACAAAAAGTATCGGCTTTTTATATTTATGCAAAAACAAAGTCCTATAAAATCTTTCCTATCCGGCAGTAGCTCTGTTGTAAAATCCTTTTTAGGTGTGGGAGCGCCTACAATAGATAATATATCTCCCTTTAGTTATAGGCAAGACTCATTAGCAAAAGGTAGCGGCTGGTTATTTGGTGCCAATGGTGGTTTGGATGTTCATTTTAGTTATTCGGGGTTGACAGATGTAGTAAAGGCTTACGAATGCTGTGCTCCTGTTTATTCAATTATCAATAAGCAGGCTTACGCATTTATAAACGGTAAGACATGGATCACAAATAAGAAGGGAAAGGAAGCAACAACAGAATTTGCAAAAAAGGTAAATACATTATTGCAACAACCAAATGCTTTACAAAATGCAAAACAGTTTGAAGCACAGATTGCTATATACATGCGATTGTTTTCTTACTGTGTTATTCTTCCAATAAAGCCTGTAGGATATGGTAATGAAGATGCAACAGCTTTGTGGATCATTCCTCCATACATGTGTGAGTTTGAATTTGCAAAGCAAACGTTTTACAATCTTAAAAAGGGTTTTATAAGTAACATAAAAGTTACTTATGGCAATGAAATAAGCAATTTAAAGCCGGAAAACGTAATCATTCTCAGAGATATAACTCCAGCCTTTGACAATATATTTTTACCTGGCTCTACTATGAAGCCATTGCAACAAAATATCTCTAACCTCATTGGTATTTATAACAGCAAAGGCGCTTTAATAAATTACCGTGGTGCATTGGGTATTCTCTCTCCAGAGATAGATCCTGCAGGAGCAATTACACAAGATCCGGAAGATAAAGAGGAATTACAACGGGAGCTTTTGCAGTACGGTTTAAAGCAGGGTCAATTCAAATTCATTATTGCCAATGCTGCAATGAAATGGCAGCAGATGGGTATTTCCTATAAAGAATTAATGCTACCTGAATGGGCTGAGGATGAAACTATGATCATTTGTGATGCGCTAAACTATCCATATCGTTTAATGGCAAACAGCAAAAGCAGCAGCATGAATGGTACCGAGGTGAGAGAGTATAAAACTATTTTATACGAAGACTTTGTTATTCCTTTTGCTGATATGATCTATGAACAATTATCTCAGGCATTTAATTGCGCCGACAATAATTGCAAAATAGAAAAGGATTATAGCCATCTAGCAATACTACAGGGTGATGCAGTAAAGAAAGCCCAGGCAAGAAACCTAAGAAACCAAGGATTGCAGATTGAATTCTATAATAATCTTATAACCCTTAACCGATGGTTACAATTAAATGATGAGGATGTGATGGAAGGCGAAATGGGTAATAAATATTATTACGAATTGATTAAGGAAGGGTTCACGTTTGGAAAAGTAGGTGTATCAATGGCAGATATATTTCCACAACAACAGCAACAAATAACTAATTAAAAAAAATGATTTCAGTTTATATAACCATAGCAATCTTTTTACTAGCAGGTATAGCACTGCGCATATTTCGTACTAGCATACGCAAATGGGCGTACCAGAAAAAAACAACCATGCAATTAGGAACATTGCGTGGTGCTATACATGCTGCGGATGATGATAAAGAAATTACAGGACGTAAGAATATTGTAATATTTAATTCAACCCAAAGCTCATTTGAACCCATCCAAAAAAAGCAGTTGAAGGCAATTACCAAGTTTGGGAAGAATACTAGCAATAAGGCAATGACGAAGGGAAGAAAAAAAATGATGGATAATAAAAAAAGAAGATCAGTATCTGTTGAGCGAATTAAGCAGATTGAAAAATCTTCCTTATACGTAACAACTTAAAATATTTTTTATGTGCACCGATAAACAAGTACAGGATCCGGCTCCAAAAGTTGATAAATATGCTTTGGTTGAATCTATAAAAGATAAAACTAAGGCTATCGTTAAAAATGAAATCGTAAAAAAATGAGCAAAGTAATCATCCCTGAGCATTTAGTTGGTAAGGAACTATATAAGTTTCTAGTTGCTAATAAATCAGCCATTATTAGTGAGAAAAAATCTATGCTCAAAAGAACTGAGCCTGTTTTTCATTCTCCTTCTTTTTTGTTTTCAAAGGCTGATGGTACTACCAAAGCTCCGGGAGATAATGCTGCAAATCCTACAGAGGATACAGGCGTGTTGCGTGTAAAAGTTGCAGCAAACACTGCCATGTGGTGTGATAGCCAGATGGATGTGTTATTACCTGACAATGCATCTAAAAGTTTGCGTGACCGCAAAGGAATGATTCCACACATCCATGATCATATTTGGGAAGTAACAGCAGAGATTGGTGACGTTGTAAATATCTATTATCAGGATCTACCGCTTTCAGAGCTTGGAATAAACAAAGCAGGTAATGCCCAGGTGTTGGTTTTTGAAACCGATATCCGCAAAGATTACAATGAAAGGGTTTATAACAAGTACAAGTCAGGTAAGGTAAACCAACACTCAATCGGGTTACAGTATGTAAAGATGGAGCTTGCTATCAATGATGAGGAGTACGAAAAGGAAATGGATTTTTGGAATAAGTATGTAAATCAAATTATCAACAAAGAAGCGGTTGAAGAAAGAGGCTACTTCTGGGTGGTAAGCGAAATAAAATTAATGGAAAACTCAGCCGTGCTATTCGGCTCGAATATACTCACTCCTACATTATCTGATGAGCAGAAATCTGCAGGCACTTTTTCACAGCCGCCGCAAGGCACTGAGGAAACGCCGCCATTAACAGAGACAAGCAAAGCTGAAACGGTAGACTGGGGTAAAATAGCGGACACACTATTTGTAAATTAAAAATCAAATTTCAGAGATGAAAAAAATTAAAATGAGCAGGGGGCTTACAATAGCCTTGTCATTATTGATAACTGCGACACTATTTATTGTTGGAAAAGGAGAAGCTCACGAAGCTCCGGGGATGATCATGGCAAACATTGGTTTAATCACATTAACAGAAGCAGAGAAATCAGGCTTTAGCGAAGGTGAAAAGAAAGTTATTGCTGCAGTTGAAAAGCTTTGCGGTCAGGTACAGACAAAAGCAAATCAAGGGTTAATTTCTAAAGAAGAAATTGGGGCCTTTATGAAGGGTGTGCAGGAAACTTATAAGAATGATGAGATTGCTGCATTATCTGAAAGTTTGAAAAAATTGGATGAGGTAGCTAAAGCACAGGGAACTTCGTTAGGGGAAATGGAATTAAAACTACAATCTGCAAATGGTGGTGGTTTCAAATCTATCAGCGAAGTTTTGCAAGAGAATGAAGCTGAACTTAAAAAAGTATATCAAACAGGATCCGGTTCTAAAACATTTATGGTACAGGTAAATGCTAAAGGAGAATTAGTGATGAAGCCTTTTGATACTACTTCTAAGGCAGCAGGTCCTCATGCAACTGTTTCTGGTGTGAGTGGTGGTGGTAATACTCCCTCTATAACTACATCTATTGATGCAGCTTCCTTACTTCGTTTAGGTGGTAATTCTCAAATCATCAGTAACTACAGAAATACTTCTTGGGTATTCGATTTGGCTAATGTTGTAAATGCAGGTTTTGAAATGCCTTTTGCAATGTGGTATGAAGAAGTAGCTAAACAAGGTTCCAGTGCGACAGTGCCTGAAGGTGGTACTAAACCGGCGACTCAGTATTCTTACAATTTAAAAACTAATCCATACAAGAAGGAAGCAACATTGGTAAGCTTTACAGAAGAGTTTGCTATGGACTTTGCACGTTTGCAGGATGATATTATGAACAAGGGCCGTGTAGATGTCATAAATCGTATCAATACTTCTATTCTAGCGAACGTTACAACAGCAGCTACTGCATACAATACTGCCGTACAGTTTAAAGGTGGTGATCTTGTAACAAATGCAAATGACTTTGATGCTTTAGCAGCAATGGCCGCTCAGGTTGACAATGCAACATTTGGTGCTATGGCTAACACCGCTGTAATGAGTACGTTTAAAAAATACAGAATGGGTATCACTAAGTCTACCCAGGCTGAATATGTGGATCGTCCTTCTGTATTGGATAACCTGGCCTTTATCGGCAACCCTGATATGGCAGCTGATGCTGTTATGGTTGGAGATTTTAAGGCGTATAATATCATTTTGCGTGGCGGCTTTATTGTAAAAATTGGTTACAACGGTACTGACTTCGCAGAGAATAAGTTTTCTGTCGTGATGGAGCAATACTATTACGATTATATTTCTGCAATCAGACAAAGTGCAATCGTTAAAGGGCCAACTTTCGCTGCTGTTAAGACAGCAATAAGCTCTTAAGTAAACAATTTTTATTTAACCATTAATTTATAAAAATGGGAAAGTCAACTACAAATTCTACAGGGTTACCACCCTTAGAAGATGAAATCGAAAATGAATTAACCGAAACAACTAGCAATGTAAATATTGATAGTTTAACACATACTGTTGGAACAGCTTCTCCGAACCCCACTGAAGTTGTCGCTGAGGAAAAGGATTTACATCCAAACCTTCCACGTATTGAAATTAAATACCCTAAAAACTTTGAGGGTAAAAAATTCTTTACCGATGGTGATATAGTACCTGTAAGTCCTGAACTAGCATTGCAGCTAATTGAATTAGGAATAGCAAAAGAAGTTTAAAACATGATTATAGACAGCTCATATTTTGTAGGTGAAAACGATATTCCTAACACCGGCCATGCCGATGTGGTAGGTACAGTTAATAATTTAATTGAGACCTATGAGAAGGAGTATTTGCAAAATATCTTAGGGTATGAGCTGTTTAAATTATACACTGCAGGCACAACACAACCTATGCCGGCTCCGCAATGGTTAGCTATTAGAGATGGTAAAGAATTTACTGCACTCGATGGCAGACTCTATCAGTGGAAGGGGTTAAAAAATGCAACATTTGAAAGCCCGATTGCAGATTATGTTTATTACAAGTGGCTTAAAAAAACGCATGCGCAAGTTACAGGTACTGGAACAGTAAAAACAGAAAATGAAAATTCTTCTGCGTACTCTCCGGCCCGTAAAATGGCAGACACATGGAATGCAATGGTTGAAAAGAATTGGAGATTATATAACTTATTAATTTCTGATCAGATTAACTATCCTCAATTTATTCAATATGGCGCTTGTCGTCATCAACGTCATTTATTAACCAAAATAAATCCGTGGTTTTGAATAAACTTCCATCCATAACAGCCGCTTTTAAAAATGTTGTAACTGCTACTGATGCTGCTATTGTTGCAAATTCAGATGTTGACTTTATTGATATTGCCAAGCGTGTATATTTTATGCATGGCCACCCAAAGGAGATTGTAAATGTATTACAGCAGTATACGAACAGCCCAACGCACAAAAACAAGAAATACCCTCTCATTGCGCTAATGCGTGATATAAGAGAAGAATTAAATGAACAGCAGCGGGGTTTTGGTACAGAGTTCAAAGCACGGCTTGTAATATGTACGCTTACAAAGGCAACTTTAAGAGCAGATGACAGAGAAATAAAAAACTTTATACCGATATTATATCCGGTGTTTGAGGAGTTTATTTATCAATTATCGCAAAGTGTTGAATTTGGAATGCCTACTATCAAAGAAATGAAGATAGTAAAGTACGACAGATACTTTTGGGGATCACAGGTTGCAGATAAAAATGTTTTGAATGATTGCATTGATGCAATCGAAATAGAAAGTATTTCACTAAAAATAAATCAAATTAATTGCCCAACAGGGCTCACAATTTTAAATTAAATTATCATGGCATTACAATTATGCGGTTCCATCGGGGCAAATACAGGCGGCATTAAGTGTGCAGCCTCACCCGGTAAAATAAACTCCATAGCAATATGGGGTGGTAAGCTTACAGTTGCAGAGCAGCTGACATTAGCTACCCGTAAAACATCTTTGGTAGCAGACAGCAAGCTTTCAAAATTATTAAGCGATAAACTTTTTTTATTGCCTCTTTTTTTAGGAAAAGAGAGTAAAAAAGAAAGCAATCAGGAGCAAACTTTAAGTAACGGTTTAAAATTCGTTACCCGTGAAGGTTTGCCAGGATGGAGGTTTTCTTTTAAAACTTCTATGGGTCAAATGAAGAACCTTAGAAAATTCAACAATACCATTCTTAATGTGATTATGCAGGATGATCAAAAGCGTGTTTGGGGTTCAAAAGATTCTAACGATGCGCTTATAGGTCGCCAGGCTCAGTTATTTTTTGAAGGGTTGGACCATATTGGTGATGATGGTGTAGAAGGTTTAGGTTTTGTAAATGTAGCTTTCATTGATGCAATTGAGAATTATGATGATGCAGCTTTTGTAGAAGTAGATTTTAACTTTCAAACAACATTGGCGGCATTGTTAGATGTTCAGTTGTTTGAAAAAGCTGTAGCAGTAGCAAACGTTTTGCATCCATCCGGAAAAGTAGATGTGGCCAACCTTCCGGTGCCAATGGATATTTATGAAGAGTATAAAACCACATTATTTAGCACGGCAGCATTATGGAAAGCTACCAATTTACAAACTGGTGCAGCAATCACTGTTACAGGTATAGCACCTGGTGCGGGCGGTGTTGCCTATGCAGATCTTACTTTGAATGCAGCAGCTATTACGGCATTGAATACAGGTGATAAGGTTTTGGTTGAAACAGTATTACCAACGGCATTAGATGCAGCCGGTGTTGTGGGTATTGAAACAGTAGGATTTATTTATACTAAACCATAATTATGGGCTGGTTAAAAATTAACGGTACCGACTTCAATTTGGAAGTCGGTACTTATTCCCTAGAGGAATTTAAAAAGGAATTCAAACACAGTTTTTGTTTGGGTAAAACAGACAGTGAAATTGAGAAGGTATATGCACAACTTCGTGCGGTTGCTGTTCCTGCACCTCTTAAAAATATAAGTAATGAGCTCCATACAGGAAATAAAGAAAAGGCTGTTACAGTTAAGGGGAAAGGAGATAGTACTGGCAAAGGAAGCTTTATCGGAAAACTTGGAGGTAGCAGTTGATTTAATTGCTTCACAGTTGGCGCAGGGGATTTTAAAAGATGGTACTAAGTCGGACTATCCTTATTCTCCTTTTACCATTGCAAGCAAAAGAAACAAAACAGGGTTGGCCTCTGTATTTGATCATCTTACAAACTTTGATACAGGAGAAAGTTACAGACAGCTGTATGGAAAAGTAGGAGGAAGCGCCATCGAATTCGGTACAAAAACGGATAAAGAAGAAGCAATATCGGCTCGTATGGATGGGAAAGCTTTTGGTTTAACTCCTGATAATAAAGAGGAATTTGTAAGGCAGCATGTTAAAGGGT
Source organism: Ferruginibacter sp. (assembly GCA_031424845.1). GTDB lineage: Bacteria > Bacteroidota > Bacteroidia > Chitinophagales > Chitinophagaceae > Ferruginibacter. The sequence continues at coordinate 4,760 of JANPIF010000240.1, read as the reverse complement.
CATTTATAAAAAAGGTAAGAGAGGTTGTAAAAATTTAAAATTATTTATTATGTGCGATTGTCCCGGATGTTGGAAACAGCAAAGAGAAATAAGCGAAGATTTAATACAAACACAATTACAGGCAAATGAACTCAGCAAGAATGAAAATAAAAAGGTTATTATCACAAAAGAAGCAACCGGATTTAAATACGGATGCTTTGAAGGAAACGAACTCCCAGAAAATACTATTGAAGTTATTATCCCGGACTAGTGAAGTAACAATGGATAAGTTTATTGCATGTATGTGCCATAGTAATTTATCTGTTTTAGTGGCAGAAGGAGAAGCAACTGCCGAGCAGTTAGCGGAGGCATGGACCAATCTATTTTATGAGTACTGCGACCAGGCAGAAGCATCAGAAACCCTATACCGTACCAAATTATTATCTGAAATTACTTTGCTCAAACAGCGTAATCTTTTAGTGACAGGTTGGGTAAGTCTTTTAAGGATTAATTATTTTGAAAGTATTGCAGAAGCACTAAGAACATTGGATTATGATTTTCAATTAAACCCACAGGATCCTATACAATACGAAGCGGACCTTAACCGCATAACGCATGAAATAAATTTCAGCAAGCTTCAAATCAGGATCAAAGAAGCGGAATACGAATCTATATTGGAAAACCAATCAACCAAGGATAGTGTTGATGAAAAGTATTTCAGTACAATCTTTTTTCGCATAAACAATTATGCAAAACGTGAAGCCGTGAACGGACAAACGACTGTACAAAATTATTGTGCCGCCTTGCGTGATTTTGTTGCTGCTAATAAAACCAAAACCACTTAAATATTTGCGATGCCTGAATTCGATAAATTAGATAGTTATATAGATGAAGCCGGTCTTATTAAAGACACGGACTTTTTTTTGGCACAACTTAAAAGAGTGGAGGTTGGTGCAGGTGCAACTGCTGAATCTATTAAAGCAGGATTTGTAAGTATTTATGGAAATAATGCAGGGGTAAAATCAACTATTGATGCAGTAAAGCAGGTTGATATTGCAACATCAGGTTATGGGAGTACACTTAATGATGTTGCCGCATCTACAAAAAACTTTTCTTCTGCTACTATTGAAACTTTTAAATCTACTGAAAAACTTATTGAACAAAGGAGACAGGCAGAGAATGCAATAAAATCATATAAGGTTGATCAGAAAGAAGACCTGCAATTATTGAAAGACAGGATTATAGATCAGTCAGAATACAAGAAACGACTGAATGAATCTACCCTTGCAATTGAAAAGCAAAAATTAGCCATTAAAGATGTAAATGCTCAAATAAAAACAAATCTTAATGCTGCACCTGCAGGAACTCAAGCCGCTATAAGGCAAGAAAATAAGATTATAACCAAGCAAAGGGAGCTGACTCCTTTATCTGACACAAAGAGCATTGAAGAATTTAATAAGAAGTTAGATGAAAACAATAATCTTCTTGACATAAATTCTGACAAACTATCCCGGCAAAAAATAAACATTGGTAATTACCAAGGGGCGGCCAATTCTATAATCGATGCCTTTGAAAAACAAAAAGGAAAGCTTGGTCAACTCACAGGCCAATACCAATTTTTAGGAAGTCAACTAGACAAACAGAAAAATGTAATAAGCGGATTATCAAAGAATGTAAATTCTGCAGATTATAAAAAAGCTGTAGGCGAACTTGGCAAGTTAGAAAAGCAGTTTGAAAATGTAGGCAAAGAAGTAAAGCAAACACGTACGGTAGTTGAAGGGTTCAGGCGTGTAGCAGATGTAGCGGCTCAAGATTTTAATAATGTAGGTGCTGCACAAAAAGCACTTTCAAATGAGGCTAAAAATATTGGTGTACAATATGGTACTACCAGTACCGTGTTTAAAGAAGTAAATAAAGTTGTTGGAGAAACAAGCAAAGAATTTAATACTGTTACAAAAGCGGTAGATGCAAGCGGTAAGAATGCCAAAACCGCAGGAGGTCTATTTCAAAAAGCATTTGGCGGATTGCGGACATTGGCAAATATTTTACCTGGTGTAGGAATAAGCGGTTTATTATTATTTGCTATAGAACCAATAGTTGATTTTATTAAATATTTGACAAAAGCTAACACTACGCTATTTGGATATGGAGAACAGCTAAAATTGATAAAAAAGATAAATGATGAAGCTAGTGTAAGTGGAGGTAAGGCTTTAGCTGATTTACAGATACAACAAAGAGCTATAGAAAACACATTATTACCGATGGGCAAAAGATTACAGGTAATAAAAGATATCAAAGAAGAATACCCCGATTATTTTAAAGGAATTGCTACTGAAAATCTGTTAAATGGGCAGGCTGCTGCTGCTTATAATCTAGCAGCCGATGGCATAATTCGCAAAGCAAAAGCTCAAGCGGCAGCAGCCGAAATTGAAAAACTTCAAGGCGAAAAGCTAAAAATACAATTACAACAACAATTAGCTGCTGAAGAAGCAAATGATAAAATTAGAAAGGCAAAAGGGTTTAGCCAACCTGGCTCACAAAACCAAGATCGGGAATTTGATGAATTTGGAGTAGAACGTGAAAGAACAAAACAGCAAAATCAAAAAATTATTGCTGACGATTTTATAGAAAAAGATAAAGCTGCGCAGAAAGAAATTGATTTGATTGATAAGAAGACAAAGGTTCTTATCAATCTTACAGATGCCGGAGCTAAAGATGTAATAAAAATAGAAAAACAAAAAAATGAGAAAGTAAAAAAGGAAAATTCTATAACTGCGCTTAAAGAGCGTTTAGATACTTCTTTTGAAATTGAAGCAATTGACAGAAACCGTCGATTAAGCCTTTTAAATGAAATATTCAATGATGAAAATAATAGCTATGATTTACGCATCAAGGCATTAAATAATTACTCAAGTGAGTACATAAAACTAAATGCAGATACCTATAATGAAAAGGTACAGGATGCTATAAAAAATACAAATGATGAGATAGCAAGATTGGAAGAAGAAAAAGCCGGCAAAACCATAAAGCAACAAGCTAGAATAAATGAAAATATTAAAATACTTCAACAAAACTCACAGCAGGAAATTTTATTAATTAAAAAGCAGGGGCAGGAAAAAGAATTAGAAATATTGGATAAGAACCAAGGTTCATTTGATGCAATTACAAAGTCAAATAATGAAAAAATAAAAAAGGATTTAGCTGAAAGGCAGCTCAAGAAAGATGCCTTAGAAAGCGAAACAACTTTAATAAGAGATAGCTTATTGAGGCAATATAATGAGAGATCAATTTTATTAAATAATTTATTTACCGCCGGCAAAATATCTCAGAAGGCCTTTGATAGCGAAAAGGAAAAAGCAGATATTTCGTTTCAAGAAGTTTCATTAAAAAATGAAATCGAATATCAACGTAAGCTTATTGAATTAGCAAATTTAAGCCCTGATGAACGCAAGAGAGCTCTAGATGGATTAGCATCATTAGAAAAGTCACTTAATGATGGTAAAGAAAAATCTATAACTGAAATAACTAACCTAGAAAAAAAGTTATCTGATTTATCTGTTGATAATGTTAAGAAGGCTGAAAAAGAAAAGCGAGATGAATACCTTAAAACACTATCCATCATTAAGGAACAAGCAGATACAGTATTTAATATAATAGGCTCCATCATTGATGCTTCTTCCATCAGGCAAAAAAATAAATTAGCGGAGGAGAAAAATGATATCGAGGTAAGAACTGCAGCAGAAATTGCAGCTGTTGAAGCAAGTGGTGAGAATGAAGAAAAGAAAGCAGCAAGAATTGCAATAATAAATGCCCGTGCATTATCTCAAAAAGAAGCCATTGCCCGTAGAGAAAAACAAATTGAAATTGACAAAGCTAGGTTTGATAAGGCACAAACAATATTCCGTTTGACATTGGCTCTTGCTGAAGCTATTGCTACATTAGATCCTTTCAGAATTATTGCAGCAACCATTCAATTAGGAGTCGCCATTGCCACTCCCATTCCCAAATTTGCTAAAGGTTTAAATTATGATTATGAAGGTCCGGCGGTTGTTGGTGATGGTGGCCGAAAAGAGGTTATCAAACGCAAAGATGGTTCAATAGAACTTACGCCAGACACAGATTCCCTTACATACATAAATAAAGGAGACAGGATTCACCCCGATGCAAATTTGTTTTTGCAGGATATGCAGCATGCAGCAATGAGAGATGTTGTAAGAGCAGGCAAGGCAGGCACACCTGTCACGGAAAAACAGCATGCATTTGATATGGCAGCAGCATACGATCGGAAAATACAAACTGAACTTCTCAGTAAAATAGCAAATAAAAGAGAAAATCATATTTCCGCTAAGGATGGTGCACTGGTTAGTCTTTGGAAATATGGTGCTTCGACCACAAAATACATCGACGAAAACACAAATTGGTGATCTATGAAAAAAGCTACTACCAAACAAAATCAATGCTATCAAGAAATTTCAGATTGTATGAAAAAGTTAGGGGTGCTTAAAGATATGGGGTTGGAATATAGAGATGAGAGTTGGTATGCGAATGTGGCTCATTTGGAAAATAAAATTGCATTTATAAATAAGGAGTTGAATATATTAAATAAAAAAGAGAATGCAGGGAGCTGACTATATATTTTGTTTACAGGATAAGCTTTTCAACTTTTACAAGTTGGATAATTCAGGTAATGTAGTTTTATCTGCCCAGCCTTATTTCCTTGACTTCTCGCCTCAGGGGTGGGATGAGCTGGCGATCCAGAATATTCGTAATAAAAAATATTG
>JANPIF010000239.1:0-5800 GCA_031424845.1 Ferruginibacter sp. | reverse complement strand
TCATTTCTACAATGCCTTGGTTGGCTTTCATTTTCCCACCTGTACTGTTCAACATACCATTTGCGCCATTGCTGGTAAAAGTAGTGCTCAAAATATCAAACACTCCTTGTTTTAAAAGACCTAAACTGTTTACCGTTACATTTTGAGAGTTGGTTACAGTGTTTGCATTATCAATGGTAAGTTCATTTATAGTAGTGGGCAATCCGTTGCCGGTTACCTGGTTTACAATACCATTGTAAATATAATTACCGGTGCTGTTATAAATTCTTCCTCCCGTCATTTGAATATTTCCTGTAGCATTGCCTAACAGAGAAATACCCTGCGCATGACCCATACCAAGAAAACTTCCATTTCCCATTGTAAATGCACCTGCACCTGAAACGACGTTTGCATTACAATATAAACCGCCATTAGCATTTACATTCAATGGTCCTGCAGATGAAACCGTTTGTGTTGTACTACCAGATAATCCTAAAGTAACATCAGCCAGGGCATTAATATTGAAAGAGGTATTAATTGTAACAGGTGCAGTGGTTATTTTTTGTGCTCTACCACTTCCGTTTCCATTTGACGCTACTAGATTTTGATAAGTTACCCCATTGTAAATGGTTTGAGTGATGCCGTTAGATCCGTAATATTCTATGGTACTCGTTGGGTCAAAAGTATATGGAGAAAAAGATGCCGGAAAATTGCTTCCAGGAACCCCATAGATGGTACCGTTAGGGCTTATAGTCTGGTCACCTCCTAATCTTAATTTAGAACCACTTAGCATTCTAAAATAAGAAGATCCACCCAATGAATTGATTGAATAATTTTGTGGAAAATCTAACGTAGAATTTACGCCAATTGTAACACCTTCCCTACTCACACTTTCCATGTAACCATCAAAACCGGTTCCGGCAAATATCAAAGTAGTTGCGTTTGTACTACCAACTACTAATTTCTCAAAAAGTACAGCCTGTAGAGTATCTCCTATTCCTTGTACATATGGAAATGGTTGTGGAGTGGTATAATTATATAAATATTGTGTGCCGGCCTTGTCAAAAGTAAAATTTGCATGCTCATCTGTAGTGTAGCCTCTTTTATTAAATGTCATATCTCCTCTTAAAAGATATAGCTGCTCTCTTGCGTTTCCATTAGAACCAATAGCAGATTGACCTTCAGTTACAGTATGTAATCCTGCAGCTCTATTTAAAATTAGATTGCCATTTACCGTTGTTTTATTCTGAGTAGAATAAGCACATCTATTAAATTTATTGCCACCCGGGCAGGTTAATACCAAATCTCCGGCAATAGTTACCCTGCCATAACCTGACATATTAAAAACCTTTTGACTTGTAGAAGTGGAAATATTATTGATAGTAAGAGATTTCACAGCAATATCTACATCAAAATTAAATGTTATTTGTTCATTGGTTGCCGTTGTGCCATTATAATTAATTATAGCATCATTGCATGATGTTGGTAATTGTCCTGTACTCCACGATGCTGCCAAAGCACTCCAGGTAAATGGACCTGAACCGGTTAAATTAAGTGTATTTGTTACACTTGCACCGCAACCGGTAGTTGTACCGGAAGCAGTTATTGGTGCAGATAATGCACCTTCACTCACCGAATGTATTTTAAACATATAATTGGTACCACCCAGTAAATTTGTAATTACAGCAGTTGTTGCATTAGCTCCAGTTTGAAATGCAAAATCATAGGTGTCACCCCCATCATCTGACTTATAAATTACAAATCCCTCCTCATTCGAAACTGCTGTACCTACCCAGTTTACAGTTAAAGAATTTGTTGTAGGAGCTGTAACAGTAGGAAGAGTTGGAGCATTTAAAACTGGTGGGGTAAATCTTATTTCTCTTCTAGATCCGTTTGCAGCACTGTTTAAACTTGCAATAACTCCCGTACCATAACTGTTTTTTGTAGCAGGAATATTAGTATTTACAGCAAATGTTGAATGATTAAGTGAAAGTGTTTTTAAATTAACACTATCACTGCTAAAACCAATTACAACACTTTCTGTACCGGAAACACCTGTAATATTTGCAATGTTCATTGCTCCATATATATATTGTATGATACCAGTAGTTTCATTAAGTATTACTTGGAATGTACCATTTGCTGTGGTAGAAGTAGCACCCAATCCCATGTTTAAAAATTCAATAATGCATTTTCTGTTAGGTGCTGCACCGGTAACTATTGAATGTATTTTACCGGTAGTAGCAGTAGTTTTTAAATCACCTGCAAATGGAGCCAAAACAACCCGGCTGCCCCCATTTAATGGGAAACCATTTCCTGTTTGAGTATTGGAAATTCCACTTGTTCCAAAACGTATCAAGCCATTAGAGTTAACTGTGAAGTTGGTGTACCTCACTCCCATAAACCAAAAATCGAAACTAAGATTCTCAGCATATGATGTTGTATTGTTTGCGTTTGGCCCTACCAGTCGCTCAGAACCAGTCATGCTAACCAAACTTGCGGATGTATTAGTAGATACTACATAATCTGATGTTATAGACTGAGCTTGTGTATCTAATACTACTGAACATAGAAAGACTAATAACAGTAAATATTTTTTCATAAAATGAATTTTATGCAAATGCCTTTTTGCGTAATGGCAGGTAAGATTAATTCATGGCAAAAAAGCAGTAAAACCCAACTGAATTTGAATAGGTATTTCTGGTTTTTATAGTTTATTATAATATTGGATTGATATGCAGTATCGGATTAGGGCCAATAGCAGCTATCTTAATGTAAGAAACGACGTATAAAGAATTTTATTGTGAAACTTCTAAAAGAAATTAGAATAAATACTACAAGTTAAAATTTTATAGTATTTACAATATAATCCATAGAATTAACACGTTACAAAAATCAAGTCACTTACATGGGATACAAGTACGTATGTTGGATGGAAGTTGGTTTTTAATTTAGTATGTTTATTTTGCATTTTATACTACAGCTACCTTCTATATTGTATATTGACTGTTATGTAATAGATAAACTACAAAAGATGGCTTAATCATTTTTTATTTTATAAATAGCCACTATTTTAAAGCACTATAAAACATCTGAATTAATTTTTCATATAATGTTTTACCAACAATAAAATATATTGCAGTTTGCAATAAATTGATATTACCAACATCTTCTTTTAAAAAATTTATTACATGCCTTTTTTTACAAATGATTTTATAATTGCCAAACGAAAAATTAGTTTTGCTGCCATCTTCTGGTTTTCTCTAGCAACAATTGCAATAATTATTCAAGTAAGTAAGGGTGCAAGTGGCTATAATAATTACCTGATTTTTAAAAATGTTTTTTGGCATACTATTTCATCAACAAATTTATATGCTAATTATCCAACTGAATATGCTGATGTAAATCATTATGGGCCTGTATTTAGTATTTTAATTGCTCCATTTACAATACTGCCAAATAGTATTGGCTGTTTTTTGTGGTGCGTTGCAAACGCAGTGTTTTTATTTTATGCCGTAAGAAAATTACCGGTAACATATAAAAATCAAAATATTATTTTGCTTATCGGGGCGCTGGAAATGATGACAAGTCTGCACAATGTTCAGTTTAATCCGATGCTTACATCATGGATCATTTTTTCATATGTACTCGTAAAAAATAAAAAAGATTTTTGGGCTACGCTTTTTATTGCCGCAGGTTTTTTTATAAAATTATATGGCATTGTAGGTCTGGCATTTTTTCTTTTTTCTGAAAATAAACTTAAGTTCATTCTATCTTTTATTTTTTGGGTACTCGTCATGTTTTCCCTACCAATGCTTATCTCCTCTCCTTCTTTTATTATTCAGTCTTATACAGATTGGTATCATTCCCTTTCTGAAAAAAATAATTCTAATCAAGAATCTTCTATGCAGGGAATGTCGGCTATGAGGGTTTTACGAAAAGTTTTTATGTTAAACAATATTAAAGATGTTTATATATTGGGGTCTGCGGCCATTCTTTATATTTTACCCATCTTTCGGATTGGTCAATATAAAACAATGGGCTTTCAACTTTCTTATCTGGCTTTTTTATTAATAGGGGTAGTCATTTTTAGTTCTTCTGCAGAGAGCGCAACTTTTGTTATTGCCATGATGGGTGTAGCAATCTGGTATGTAGTGCAGGATAAAAAGAATTTCTGGACTATAGCATTGTTGGTTTTTGCTATATTATTTACTAGTTTATCTACCACTGATCTTTTTCCTAAAAACATTAAAGCAAACTATATAAGACCGCTTGGATTAAAAGCTTTGCCATGTTTTATAATATGGTTAGTATTGTGCTTTCAATTACTTTTTAAAAATTTTAATACATCAAAATTAATAGATGCTTAAAAAGATAGCTATTATTATTCCCGTTTATAATGAAGTGAGTAATCTTACGCTAATGCTTGATGCAATAAAAAAAGTATTGGGTGCATTGCCTTATCAATACAATGTAATTTTTGTAGATGATGGCAGCGATGATGACAGTCTTAAATTTATAAAGCAACTTTCCTTAGCAAATACTGAAGTAAACTATATATCCTTTTCAAGAAACTTTGGTCATCAAAATGCATTAAAAGCCGGGTTTGACATGAGTGATGCTGATGCTGTTATCAGCATGGATGGAGATATGCAACATCCACCCGAAGTATTGCCAAAATTAATTGGATTATGGGAGCAAGGAAATGATATTGTTTATACCATCAGAAAAGATCATAGAGAAATGCCTATGATGAAAAGAAAAACGAGTGATTTGTTTTATAACATTCTCAACAGACTTTCATCTATAGAACTGGAAAAAGGGACTGCAGATTTTAGGTTGCTCGATAGAAAAGTAGTTGATGTATTAAGAGAAATAAAAGAATACGATTTATTTTGGCGTGGGCTTGTTAAATGGTTGGGCTTTAAGCAAATTTCTATTGAATATATTCCTGCCGAACGTGCTAGTGGAAAATCAAAATACACTTATAAAAAAATGATGGAATTTGCACTCCGTGGTATTACATCGTTTAGTACAAAGCCCCTAACAATTGCCATCTACTTAGGTTTTGTCAGTTCATTAATTTCTGTATTATATGTACCATATGCATTGATTGCTCATTACAATGGTCACTCCACCTCGGGCTGGGCTTCGGTAATTGTAACAATAGCATTTTTTGGGGGAGTACAACTTATGATACTCGGTATTATAGGTACGTATTTGGGTAAATTATTTATGCAAAGTAAACAAAGACCACATTACATAATTAGAGAAAGCAAACTTACATGAAAGGGTATACATTGCTTACGTTTGATGTAGAAGAGTTTGATATTCCATTGGAATACAAACAACAAATTAATATGGATGAACAAATGAATGTTGGCATGGATGGTCTGCATCAACTCATTCCATTGTTAGAAAAATACAATATAAATTCTACGCTTTTTACTACTGCTAATTTTGCACAAACTTTTCCAAATATTATAAAAGATCTTTCAGAAAAACATGAAATAGCTTCACATACATTCTACCATTCCTCTTTTAATAACATTGATCTTTTAAATTCTAAAGTGGCTTTAGAAAAAATTATAAATAAAAAGGTTACTGGACTTAGGATGCCTAGAATGCGTAAAGTAGAAATGAAAGAAGTTATAGATGCCGGATATTTATACGATTCATCTATCAACCCGACGTTTTTACCGGGCAGGTATAATAATTTTCATTTACCCAGAACAGTTTATCATCAGGAAGGTATGATTAGAGTGCCCGCAAGTGTTTCTCCTACTTTTAGGTTTCCATTGTTTTGGCTGGGTTTTAAAAA
>JANPIF010000238.1:0-16957 GCA_031424845.1 Ferruginibacter sp. | reverse complement strand
GAATTAATAGATAAAATACTCGAATACAAAAAATTTAAAGAAGCCTCAGCTCAAATGGCAGAAATGGAAGCCATGAGAATGCTAATGATAAAGAGAGGAAACCTGCAAAAAGAACTTTCGAGCATTGGAGAAGAAGCCGGAGAAGGAACAGAAATACAAACCTTCAGTTTATTTAAACTAATGAAGGCATTTGAAAAAGTGGCTCAACGATTACATGAGCGCAACAACAAGCCTGTTCACACTGTTGTACAATACAATTATAGTATGGAAGGTGTACGTGAACATATGCTGGATATCAGTAAAAAACACAAGACACTTGCTTTCGAAAAAATATTTGATGAATGCGAAAACCGTATTCATGCAATATTTATTTTTCTAAATATGCTGGAACTTGTACAGCAAAAATTCTTACACATTCTTATTGGTGAAGGAAGAAACAATTTTATTATTGAGTACAACGAAGACAGAGAAGAAGACCAAAGTACTGAGTTGACAGCGGATGATTTTAGCCATTTGAATTAGCATCATTGTTTAATTACTAATAGTTAATTTTTTTTGTTTACCCATGCTTAAATATACAATCCTAAAACCAAGGTAATTAGTTTTGTCTTTTTGACAATCATTTATTCTGGAACAATATTTGATGTTTAAACATTGAATTAAATAACAAACAAATGAAAACAATTGTAACAAGAGCAAATGAAAGAGGCACAGCAAACCACGGCTGGTTAAAACCTGCGCATTATTTTAGTTTTGGTGGGTGGCACAATCCTGAAAAAGTACATTTTGGTGCATTGAGGGTTTTAAACGATGACTGGATTGCAGGCGGTGGAGCTTTTCCCACGCATCCGCATGATAATATGGAAATTGTAACTATCCCATTTACCGGCGCACTAAAACACAAAGACAGTACAGGAGGTGCAGGAACCATACAAGCTGGCGATGTGCAAATTATGAGTGCAGGCACAGGAGTACAACACAGCGAAGCCAATGAATCTGCAACGAACTCTGTTACACTTTTCCAATTGTGGGTTTTTCCAAAAGAAAGAAATATCACACCTCGATATGATCAACGAACTTTTGATGTGAAAGAAAGAGAAGGTAAATGGCAGGTAGTAGTATCGCCAAGGGAAGAAGACAATGCGCTTTGGATAAACCAAGATGCTCGCTTTTCTTTAACCAATATAAAAGCTGGAGAAAAAATTAATTACGAAAATGCTTTTACCGGCAACGGTGTTTATTTAGTTGTTATAAAAGGAAGTGTATCTGTTGATGGAATTAAATATGAGGAAAGAGATGCAGTTGGAATTTCTGAAACAGATAGTTTTACGATAGAAGTGTTGGAAGATGCTGAGTTGTTGGCGGTGGAAGTGCCGATGTAGAGCCCCCCTCAATCCCCCCCAAGGGGAGAAGTGGGTTTACAATACTTTTTGGATTTTAAAAATTTTGAAGTGCCATTCACCTTTTTTTGAGGAGGCAAGGAGAGGCTAATAATATATGCTAAGTACCACAGGTTTATCTGCATTATCAATATGCTTTTTTAGTATTGGTAAAAAATCAGGGTTTACTGTTGGGCAGCCGAGGCTGGTACAAATGGGAAAGGGAGCTACTTCGTTATTGGGTACACAATTATGTGCATGTAACACAACAAACCTTTCAAAAGCTTTACTGTTGCTTTGCTCCAACCCGTGAAGTTTAAATGCCATTCCAAATTTTCCGTTGTATTCATGCCCAATTTTATATTTGCCTAAAGATGTTGCACTGCTGTTTGGTATGTTAGAAAACCCAAGTTTATCAGTGCCTGTTTCAGAACCGCCGCCATGTGTTACAAGCCCAGCATCAATAATGCTATCGTTTTTCAAATCATAGATAAAGAATCTTTTTTTGCCAGAGGGTAATTTCATGTCTATTAAAAAACAGTAATCCTGGCAGTAATTATTTTTTTCTAAGTAAGGTTTAATTTTATCGGCATAGGTTTTTAAAACTATTGTTTCTTTTATGGGTGTTTCTTTTTTTGTAAAAGGTTTTGATACAGCAGATTTTATTTTGAGTAACGGTTTTGTATTTCCAAAGAATAGAAATGTGGAAAAAATCATTACTGCAATAAAAGCAGTTACTAAAAATTTCATGGAGAATGAATTTCTGTACAGATTCAAAAAAAATATTATTCCATAAATTAATATCCGATTTTGACTGCTTTAAAAATAAAAATATCTTTGTTATCGGGGTCTCAAGAAAAAAGCAAAAATACTATTGAGATAAGTTTATTGTAATTTTCAATTTTTTTAAATTATTTATAAATCTAAATATTCTGAATCCCTTTGTAAATTAAGCAACCTATTAAAGCAAAAAATTCATTGTTTTAATTTACTCTAAACACATATGTACCAGGTTCTCTGGTCTGAGCATTATTTGTCCAAGCTGAACCAAAAAAGGGTGTTGCTAAATGTAAGTGTTGGTCAGGCACATTAAAATTTACAATCAGCCTAGCATCATAAACATTATTTAATTTTATTTGACCTGCTTGTGATAATACTTCTAAGTAATAAATACCTTTTTCTTGAGGTTTAAAATTGATATCCACACCATAAGGAGATGAATTTGTGGTATATTCAAAATTTACAGCATTCGTAGGGCTAATTGCACCTTTTGATGTCCAATATAATGGTTGCTGTAATAAAATTGCTCGATTGGTAATTGTATCAATCTTATTAATATACATATAAAATTGTGCTTTTTGAAGGGAATTTACATTTATAGAGCCTGAGCTACCATTTACTGCCGTGGGCATTTCAACTTTAATTTTTAAAGTATCCCCAAGATTAATTGTTGGGTTAGTTGTGCTAAGTGTTGCTCCAATTTTAACTACTTCTAAATTAAAAATGTCTTTATTATCAGGATCGCAAGCACAAAATATAAATGACAATAAGAAAATACTTAATAGATTTTTCATGATTTTTAATTTAAAGTAGCAGCCCTTTTGGCTTTGTTGCTTTTTGAGATTTATAATAAATGTATTTAAAATAAAAAAATAAATTATTAATGTTGTCAAAAAAAAGGGAGTATGCAAAAAAGCATACTCCTTGTTAAAATCCAACTTCAATCCCCATCGAAGTTATTTTTAAAAAATCCTACATTTCAGTTATATAATTTGAAATAGGTATTTCTACTATTAAGTGTTACTTATTTCGATGATGTAAAGATGCAGCACAATATTGATTTAAAATACCGTTAAATAACCCTTTTTTTCTGGGTGATTTAATAACGGAATTTATGTAAATCAATAACATATAAAACAAAATAATAATAGGTTTTTTGTCTTTTTATTTTGTGTTAGGGGTCATATCCGATCTAATAAAAAATAAAATCGGCTCACTTCTAGCTTCATAATTCGCATCTACTCCTATAGGATTTTGTACTGCATCTAAAGTTTGTATTATCCATATAAATCGTTTTCCAGTTCCTTTAATGGTTCCATCCCAGCCTTTTCTTTGTATCAATGAATCTTGGCTTTGTTCCTTTTCAAAACCCAATATACCTTGTGGCTGCCAAATAAATTGTGTTTGTCCAATAATCACTTTATCTAGTATTGGTTGGTTGCTTCGCAGCGCTTGTACCGGTTGTTGGTTGCTCAAAATTTCAAAAACCTGCAATCTGTAATTTACTACTGTTGTTGGTTTAGGTACAAGCGGTGTCCAGCGAAACATAATGGCTGTTTGTGCTTTTTTACTATCCAACGCTTGCTCGTTTGCAGGCATCATTAAAATAGGTAATTGCAAACCTGCTACTGAAAAGGAACGACACTGCGGAGGAGCAAGTGGTGCAAAACTTGCTTCTTCCACCAGCTCTACACAAAACTGGTAACTATCTGCAGGTAACTTGCCGGTTCTATTTAAACTGTTTTGATATTTACCAGTAAACCTTTGTATTTCTAATGGAAAAACAGTGGCCGCATTAAGAATCGAATTTCCATCCGGGATGATAATTGTTCTTGCCCTGTTAAGATCTGTTGTAGAAACTTCTGTACCATCTGTAGCCTTAATGGTTACTTTTATTTTGGCCTTGCGTGGGCCACTTTGCAAGTTGGAAATTACATAAGTTATAGTCCCTCTTGTTAATGACCATTCAGTTAATGTAGCAGGAGGCCGAGCGTTTAAAACTAAATTAGTCGTAAGCTGCCCATTTGCTACAATGTTGAAGAGTAAAAAAAACGCTATCAATATTTTATTTTTCATGTTTTTTATTTTATGTTCACCAGTCAAAACCAGCCTTAATAATATTTTTATTTATATAAAATCCTTGATCTTAGTTATCTAATCCTTGATATCTAACATCTAAAGTCTAACATCTAATTTCTAACATCTAATTTCTAACATCTAATTTCTAACATCTAATTTCTAACATCTAATTTCTAGAATCTAACCTGTAATCCTGTTCTCACCGTACTTTCCAAATAATTAGCACCACTAAATGTTGTACCCAATTCATTACCGTACTTGTAATAATTGGTGGTGAGGTAATTGGTCCAGGTAAGTTTTTTATTTAATTTATAATCAACATTACAACTTGCTATAAAATTATTATTGGGTGTAAAACTGTTTAGTTTTCCAAGTGTGTATTGTAACTGCCCACGCAATTTTAATTTATCTTTTGCAACCGGCACTGCAAGTCCGGCGCTTAATGTAGCGAACATTATTTTGGCTAAAGATGCATCGTTGTAAAAATAAAGCGCACTAAAATCCGGCGATATTTTTCTGTTGAAATAAACAGGAATGTAAGAGAGCAATGCAGTATGCGTATTGTTTTGTTGTGTGCCCGGTGTAGGCAAACTAAAAGTTTCGGTATAATTACTATAATTGTAACTAAAACTAACTGTATTACTCATGGTTTTATTGCTCCATGTGTATGTTGGATTTACACCAATATCGTTGCTTACATTTTTAATACTTGGGTAACCCAGCATGGTATTACCGGCAGTATTAAAACCAAAATTATTAAAGCTAACATTCAAACTAAGTTTATCATTAAACTGTGTAAACCAATTTAAGTTTCCAATAAACTGTTTAGCTCTGATACTCGAATTGTTTACATTATTTATCCGTTGCCCAATGCTTGCCACCACATTGGTTTTATTTTTCATGGCATTAAATCGGGTATTAACTGTATATTCAAAACGGTCTGGCTGCAGGTAGGGATAACCATTTACCTGAAAGCCTGCACCTAAATATTTTGTTCCTAAACCAATATCAAAATTCTTCGATTTTTTACCAAATGAGAGTTGCGCCGCATAATCAGACACACTACTCATCTTCGCTTCTATAAAAGGTTTAAATCCTTTCATAGTAGGGTTTGCAGTATCGTTTTCATTTTTAGTAAAAATAGAATTTGCGCCTTCAGATTTTATATACCAACCTTTTTTAAAATCTTTATTTACCTGCATGCTCAATGTAAAACCTTCCTGGGGTAATGGTGAACCAGGCAAAATTGGAATGATAGCCGAAGAGGGTTTATCTTTTCCTTTTGCAAAATTAAAGGCCACTAAATAATCGTTCTCCCTTTGTTTCCCCATGCTAAACATATAATGTGTGCGCTTGTATGCGCCAGGTATGCCGGGCAAAGGAGTTGCTGCATAATCAAGCCCTTGTTGTGATGTGCCTGTAAAAAATTTAAACCTGTAATCGCCAGGCTTTAAAGAAAAGCCTGCACCAAAAATACCAATATCGCCGGTGGACAAATCGGAGTATTTTAAGTATTGCGTACCCAGTTGAAACTCTGCCCATTTGTAGGTTGGGTTCAACCCAAAATTATTCATAGGATTGGTAAGAAATTGTCCAATGTTTTGTTTTTTTATTCCCGCATATGGGCCCGCAAAATTTGTAGGAAAAGCCGCAAAATTTAAATTCATAGGCAAAGAAAAATGCTGACTAAATTTTATGGTGGGCATAAAATTAAATCTTACCTGGTTCCAGGGGCGGCGGGGTTGATAACCCGTAAACCCTGTAGGATTGCGGCTTAATCCGTAACCCTCGTAGGTTATGCCAGCGTTGCCGGAAATAGAGATGGGCTTTTTCTTGGTGCTTTGTGCATAAGAAAAACACCAGGCAAGACAAAACAATACGAGTAAGTACTTTTTTCGTAATGGCATAACAAATATTTATATAAAAATTTGTACTGACTTCTTTAATAAAAAAGGGTCTAACAAATAAATATGTTACACCCTTTTTTAATTATTTCTTCTTCACAACAAAATTAAAACACCCCACAACCTCACACTCTTTACAATCGTTATCCCTAAAAGTAAATTTCACACAAATGGTGCCTTTTAGCTCGCAACAATCTATTGTAGGTGTTGGCGGTAAAATAAAACTGATTACAATGTTAGTAATATTGTGTGCATTTAAATTGGTACCGTTATTCCATATAACTTCTCTTGGGTTTTGGTATGCACCTGCGCCACTGCCATTAAATGAAGGAACCGTTGTACCGCCATACATGGGTATTTTTGGCGGCGCAGTATTTATATTTGTTGCACTAGAAACACTTGCCCAAGTGAATGGTAAATTCACACATTCCACACATTCTTTTTTGTAGTTATCATCTATTGTATAACTCACTACATTGGCTCTAACTTCTGTAATATTTGCAGTAGCCGGAATACCAATGGTGAAATTATTATTTACTATTGTTGCCCCCACAACTGCCGTGTAGGTCGGTTCTTTTGGTGTTACTTTTATGTCGTACGGGCAGCAAGGCAAAGAGTCGCAATTGGTTTTAAAATACACAATACAACTGTCACATATTTTTGTACCACACCAGCCATAGAGCGTTACAGCATAAGTACCGGTTAGTGTTGGTATAAATACTATAGGTAGATTTCCAGTACTTGCTGCACCACTTGGCGGTTGTAATAAATAAGTAACTGCACCATTACATGAAGCATCTGCACAAAAATAATTGGCGTTAATTGTAACCGGTTGCCTGCATTTTACATCATACGTTTTTTTGCAATCAAGTACCTGTGTGTTGTTATTTATTGTAACCGTTTTTTCTCCCCAATGGCTTTCTTTGCAATCACATTCTTCTTTACAAATCACTTCAAATTTTATGATACAACTGTCACATATTTTTCCACCACACCAGCCATACATAGTAAGTGTATACGTACCACTTTGGCTAGGTGTAAAATTGAATGGTACATTGCCGGTTTGGGTTGTGTTGTCCGGTAACAATAAGGAGTAAGTTACTTTTGATGGACAAGCAGTATCCTTACAATTATAATTGGCGTTAACGGTATAGGTTTGAAAACATTTTAATTTATACACTTTTTTACAATCCAGTTTTTTCTGCTGACCAATTACATTATTATCGTTTATACCTGCTTCAATTGGTGAATGTGCACTTCCTATTTTTGCAATTCGTTGTTCTATTTTCTCATCTACTTTTAAATTTGTTTCATCTAAAGTAATATCTCCCCAATGGCTTTCTTTACAATCGCAGGTATCGCAGTCTTTAATAAATAAATTGAAGACATTGGAAGTATCTGTACAGTCATTTAATGTAACAGCAATAGAGATAGTATGCAAGCCAAGCAAAGGCACAAGCGTAGCCGTATTTAATATGTTGCAGGGAGAAGGTTGCGGACTTATTGGGATCCCATTATCCAACCAAACAATATTATAAACTGTACAAATATTTTGTCCCACCATCAATGGTAATGGTACTGAGATGTTGATGAGTGCATTGTCACAAATTGTATCGCAGCAAGACGGAAACAAACTCACATCAGGCATTTTATTGATGGTAATAACATTTGTAGTTGCTGAGCAACCGGTGTTCATATCAGTAACAAATGCATAATACACTCCCGCTGCTGAAGCATTAATTATATTGGTAGTAGCAGTTGTGTTCCATAAATAACTGTAGCCCGCAGGAGGCGCCGTAAGAGGATTTGGCACTGCTTGCAATGCATAAATATTTCCCGAACATAATGTTCCGCCCGGCGGATTTATTTGTGCGGTAGGACTATTGGTTGCATAAATACAAAGCGTATCAAAAGCCATACAGCCATTTGCATCTGTAACCGCTAAAAATATTTGATAGTTGCCAGGAGCAGAAACCGATGCTGTTGTAATAGCGGTATTTGCAGGACTAAATGTTACTGCAGGACTATTAGCCGTCCAGGCGTAAGTTGTATAGGTTAACACATCATTTTGCAAATTAATGGTGCCTGAACCAAAACTTAAACATACTGTTGATTTTCCTTTAATTTTTGCAACAGGTTTTGGAAATATTTTTAGCAAAACCGTATCCGTTTTTAATACACAATTACAACTCGGATTTAGAGGAGTAAGCACTGCATAATAAGTACCGTAGCCACTCACACTTACTGGAGTAATATATGGAACTATTGGTGCGCCATACGCTACGCCGTTATTATATAATTGAAATGAGTATGCACTAAAACTTGGGCACATGGTATTTCCATTTGCATTAATAGTTGCAGTAATTAATGCTGTGCCCCCGGGGCAAATAGTACCGGGTGCAATAGTTAAAGTAACAGTTGGTTTTGGTTGAATGGTAATCGAACCATTTTTAACAATCGTACAACCTTGTGGTGTTACAGCGGTAAGTTGTACAGGATAGGTACCGGGTGCTGCATAAATATGTTCAGGATTTTGCAGGTACGAAAAATAGGTATCGCCAAACGTCCAATAATAAGAAGCCATACCGGCTGGTGTTGTAAAATATACCGGAGCGCCATTGCAGGAAGGGTTCGGCGAAATATTTATGGTGGTAGCCGGCAGCACAACATTTACGGTAGTTGAATAGGTAGAGGTACAACCTGCCAAGGTAACGCTCAATGTAATGGAAAATGTGCCGGAACTGGTAGGTGTTATATTTTGGGTGGCTGAGTTGGTAAGTGGGGGTGTAAACGTTCCACCAGTTACCGTCCATGCGTAAGTTGCACCCGTGCTATTGGGATAATAACTCGATGCATCCGTCATGGTTAAAAAACTTGTATTACAATTGTATGCAGCAGTAAAAAATGTAACTACTGGTATTCTTACTTTCTTGCAACTAATTATACAACAAGTATCATTGGTACTTATTTTCGCTACTTTTTGTATAACACATACATCATATTCACCTGCCTGTGCGTATTGATGATTTGTATTTAAGCTGATAAAATCATCTGCTGTCCCATCACCATAGCAAATGGTTGGGTGTATGGTGCCGGTTGTCCAACCGGTTGGAAGCGATAATGGCGTACCAATAAAATTTGTGGGCTGGCAACCGGAAAAAGTAAAATTAAAATTAGTTCCGGATAGTGCATTGCATGCAGGTGTGGTACAACAAATGTTTACATCGTTTGGTATATTGATGATATTAGATGTATCCTTACACCCATTTGCATCTGTATAAATTAAATAATAAGAACCCAACGCAGTTGCAGTAAAATTTCCACACACATTCGAGATCTGAGTAAAGACGACTGGTCCACCTGCAGAATCAAACATCCATTTGCAACCTGTGGGAGAACCCATATTTGTTTGTACCGTAAGCAATACACTTAAAGAATTTGGGTTGCAGGAAGAAACACTACAAGGTGGAATAATTTTTACCCAATATGGATTTGGTGGAATAGTAATACATTTTTTTTGCTCACAACTACCCAATGCTCCTGGGTTAATTGTAACGCAATATAGACCTGGTTGATTAATGGAAACTGTGGCTGTTGTTTGCCCTGTAACACCGGGACCACTCCATAAATAAGGGCCTGCTGTGCTGGATGTAAGAGTCATTCCATTTTTAATACAAGTACCGCCTACAGTGATGGTTGGGAACACGGGTAACGTTACTGTAACGGTTCCCGAGGCTGACCCACTACAATTGCTTACAGTAATTGTAGCGGTATTTGGTGTGCCACCATGCCATAAAATATTAACGGTAGGGCTTCCTTGTCCCGTTACAATTGTACCAAGTGTATTTGATAATGTCCAATTATAATTTACCCCAGCCACTGGGTTTGAAATTGAGTACGAAACCGTTTGATCCACACACGCATTTGCAAGAGGATTTAAAGATGGAAGCGGTGGTTTTGTAATGGTAAACGTTGCAGTTGCCTGTGAGCAGGTTAAATTAAAAGCACAGTTTTGTGTAGCAGTAACTGTAGCAGGTAATGTTGCAAACTGTATTACAGCAGTATCCATTTGAGGGCCTGTGTTTGAAACCATTGTAGCTCCTGCAGGTAATGGCGACCAACTTATGGGCGAAGTAGAAACGGTTGAGGTGGCAACAAATTTTATTGGCATACCGGGACAGGAAATGGGTGTATTGGTTGTAATGGTCAACACTGGTTTTGGTGCAACGATGATACTGGCAGATTGTGGCGAGTTACAAAAAATGCCTGATGTACC
Source organism: Ferruginibacter sp. (assembly GCA_031424845.1). Lineage (GTDB taxonomy): Bacteria > Bacteroidota > Bacteroidia > Chitinophagales > Chitinophagaceae > Ferruginibacter. The sequence goes on along the minus strand of JANPIF010000238.1, from coordinate 6,539 downwards.
CGTAATTACATAAGTAGTTGTGGTACCCGTTGTAGGAAAACTTACCGTGCTACTTGGTCCTGTTAATGGCGAAAAAGTTACACCCGCCGCAGGTAAAGAAGACCAGGTGACCGAGCCCCCTCCTGTAAAAAATAATGCGGTACAACCTTCGCATGTTTTTGATGGCCCATTTATTTTTAAAACCGGTTTAATAGAAAGCATAAGGGTAGAACTACCGCTGCAACCCGGTTTTAAAGGATTTTGATACGTACAAGAAATGGTACCTGTTCCTCCAGGCCCCCATTTTACCACAATGCTTGCTGTGTTTAAACTTGGTCCTATAATAGCGCCGCCACTAACCGTCCACGTATAAAATGCGCCGGGCATGGCAGGTAAATAATATGTTTGAATACTGTTTGCACAAACAGTTAACGGTGTGTTTGGTAAAATAGGAATATTGTTTACAAGCACCGGTACATTTAGTGTTGCACTATTGCCACAACTATTGCCGCAGCCGGGTGTATTTAATGTAAGCGATGTTGGGTACGGGCCCGTCCAAACAACTTTCACACATTGTGTACCTGCGCCAGAAATGATGTTGCCGCCGCTGATGCTCCAGTTGTAATTACCACAAACGGTGGTGGCACAATATTCAGCAGTATCGCCTACACACAAACATTGGTTTATACATTCTTTGGGTATAATGGTAAGTGGTGTGCCTGCTACAACTGTTACCATTAAAGTATAGGTAGAATTACAACCGCAGCATGGCCTTGGTACTCCTACAGGGTCTGGCCCAGGTGAGCAATTGGCAGTATCGCTGTACACAGTTATAGTAACCGGGTATGTTCCTGCTGTGGCATAAATATGGGTTGGTGCATTTACGTTTCCTGCAAAAGTACCATCGCCAAAATCCCACGATACGGCTGCACCACCAATTGATGTGTTGCTAAAATTAATTAGCGTTCCTGCGCATTTATTGTTAGGCGTAAATGTAAAAGAAGCCTGTGGTGCATCTCGCAAACAAATATTTTCCTGTATCTGTTTTACACACTTACCATCAGCACTTGTTACCGTAACAATGATGGTGCCTGAGCTGCCACCACCCCAGGTAATATTTATTGGATTGGTAGTAGTGGAAGAAGGCACACCCCCTGTAACTACCCATGAATAAGAATATCCAGGCAGGTTTGGCACTACTAAAAAAGTGTTAGTACTGTACTTGCACATGCTTGCAGTAAATTGCGATACTCCATTTGCAGATGAGCATGCCTGCGTTTTTGTACAATCAAAATCTCTTTTAAATGTTAATGAAAATTCGGGGCAGCACGCTGTATTTATTTGTGCAAATAAACTGAGCGAATAACTTATTGCAATCAGAAAAATGATAGATACTTTTTTCATGGTATGCTGTTTTGGTAGATACTTTTAATAATTGTTGATTAGGCTATTTCTTTACGTCAGCAACTTTTTCACAACCTTCTTTTTTCTTTTCGTAACAAACCAGTTTGTTGCAGGTAGTACAATCTTTAAACTCTATTTTGTACCGTATGCACCATCTAAATACTGCACTACAGCATGGCGTTAGCTGAGGTGTAGTAATATTAAAACTTTGAGGAGTATTCACTGTATTCCATTCCAAGCTATTGGTACCATTTGTAAAGTGCCCGTAAGTAGCTGCATCTTTATTGCATGGAATACACATATCATTTTCGGGCACCATTTCAAAATAAACCAACTCTGCTTTTATACTTTTAACGGACTTTGCGGGGTTGGTAACAATGTTTAATGACTGGGCAAACGAGAGTATATTATTTGCAAAATTTATTTGCGAAGGTGGAGGTGCATTTAATGTAAAGTTCTTTTCATCGCATGCATCGCATCTGCATTTTAATGTATCACTCGCTACTTCAGTTTCTTTGTTATCCGGGTCAGCCACATCCTCTGCATTTACTAAAAACTTTAAAAAGGTTGCTGCGCTAATACAATCTATTGATGAAGTAAAAATCTTTGTTCCATTTCCGGCAATATTTTGAACAAGGGGTGGTGCAATAGGCGAAAGCGGAATAGATGCTCCCACTCCATTTACTTTATATTTTATAGCTACGATATTTACAGCAGTTGCTAAGTTGTTTTTTACTTTTATATAAATGGATTGTTTCCCATCTATACAACATCCAAATTTTAAACTGTCTATTTGTATATCAATATTATTTTGCACTTTAAAACTCCACAATTCACTTTTGCCTTCGTTGTTGCCTATTGGTTTCCCCTCTTTGTTTACTGCTTGTACATTCCAAACAAAATCACATAAGTAAGGTGGTTTGCATGGGCCCGTGTAAATATTTGTTACTACAGCCTGCGTAATATTATCAACATCTTTTGTTACAATTGGCGGGTTGGTTCTCATGGCCTGTGTACCACTTTGCCCTTGCATTAACTGCCAAACTTTTAGGCGATATGTGACCGCTTCTTTTGGTTTTGGAACAACGGGCGTCCACCTAAAAGTTACCGGTCCTTTTAATTCTTCCGGTTTAAATACTTTTCCGTTGCCAGGATTTATATTTTGCGGCGGACTATAATTTTGTTGAACTTGAACAGCATCTTCCACAACAAATTCTTTGCACATTTCTTTGCTGATGGGGTAACGGTCCAAATTATAAAACTGAATACAAACACTATAGCTGCCGGGCTTTAGGGTGTTGCTATTACTGATATAGCCACTCAGTTCAGATCCTGTAAAAGTTTTTACTGCATTAAAATCCAGCATGGGAGAAACATCTACAGGGTTGCCACATATTTTTGCACCACCTTGTTTTATTTGTACAACAAGTTTTATTCCCTGTATGGCTGATTGCGGAATTCGTTGGGCCGTAAGTATCATTGCGCCAGGGATAGTACCCCAGGAAGAAACTTCTGCAGGCATTTTATTTTTAACTGAAAAAGATAAAATATTTATTTGGCTAAGCGGTTGCTGTGCAAAACTATACAAGCTAAAAAATAAGCTGTATAAGAGTAATGCGAAGTTTTGGTATTTACGCATAATTGTTTATTTGCGTAAATATGTAAATTTAATTTTTCATACAAAACCATCATTGTATAAGTGCAGGCTTTGAAAGTATAAGCGTGTTATTTTTTTCTCAACCACTTTTCAAACCTGCTTAGTAATTCATCTTTTCTACGAGATGCTACATTTAATCTTGTACCGTTTTCTAAAATCACTTCGCCGCCACTTCCTTTTACATATTCTTTTATACAGGTGAGGTTTATAATATGCTGGTCGTGTATGCGCACAAAATTATCGGCAGGTAATAATTTTTCATACTCACCCAATTGCCTGCTTACCATTATTTTTGAATTATCTGTAAGATGAAAATTAGTATAGTTCCCGCTACTCTCGCAGAAACAAATTTGTGTAAGTTTTATAAACTGCAATCCTTGCATAGTAGGTAAAGCAATCTTATCATGTTCACTTTTATGGTGTACATTTTCTAACAATGAAAATATATTTTCTGTATATTTTTTCTCTTCTATTTTAATGATTGCTTTTTCTACAGCAGCAATTAATTTTTGTGTAACAATAGGTTTTGTTATATACGCCACCGCATTATACTCAAATGCCTCTATTGCATATTGGTTATATGCTGTTACAAAAATAATTTCAAAAGTAAGCGGTTCAAGTTTGCTTAAAAGTTCAAAGCCTGTCATACCGGGCATATCAATATCCATAAAAACCAGTTGTGGTTTCAATTCTTTAATACACACTAGTCCATCATTTCCATTTTCAGCCGTTGCAACTATATCAAGTTGTGGTAAATGTGTTTTAATGAGCTCCTGCAAAAAAAAGAGATTGTTCGTTTCATCATCAACCAATATTGTAACAATTTTTTTCATAACATTTAATTTTACAGGGTAAGGATTACTGTTGTTCCTATTCCTTTTTCTCCTTTCATTATTTTTACATCTATATCATACAATTGTGCCCTGCGCTGCTGTAATGTAAGTCCGTGTGGGGGATGTAATTCACCTGTACCCAATTCAATTTTATTAATCTCTTTTAAGCCTGTTCCATTATCCTGTATTGAACAAATGATTTTATCATCATATTTTTTTATTTCAATTCTTACTTCTCCCTGCCTGTTTTTTAAATGCCGGATACCGTGTTTTATTGCGTTCTCTAAATATGGCTGCATTAGCATTGGTGGTACCATTATTTCTTCTACATCAATTCTTTTATCCATAATAATATCATACATCATTTTATTTCCAAGCCGTAGTTTTTCCAGCTCTAAATAGTTTCTACTGTAGAGTAGTTCATCTTGCAACGTTATTTTTTGCAAGCCAGAATAATCCAGTGTTTTGCGAAGCAAATAAGAAAATTTATCCAAATACATTTCCGTTTCTTCAAAACGTTTTTGATGGTTTAGGTATTTTATTGAGTTAAGGCAATTAAAAACAAAATGTGGATTTATTTGAGCTTTTAATGCTTTCAATTCCAAGTCACTCAATTTTTTTTCTGTCAATAGTTTTTCTACACTTCGTTCTCTTTTGATACTGCTTCTACGTTGTGTAAAATAAAAAGTAGCTGCAACGCCCGTTATAAAAAGCAATATGTAGAAATATATATTGTTCCAAAAAGGTGTACTTATTTTAAAATGTAATTCCGTTATTCTTGCGGATGGAGCACCATCTCTGTTTATAGCTCGAATTTGTATTGTATAATTACCAGGAGCTAATTGCTGTAATATAATATTTTCTGTTTGTGTGGTTATCCAAGCAGCTTTATTGATTCTGTATTCATATATTCTTTCGGTAGTAGAACCAAGGTCAGCAGAGGAAAATGCAATTGAAATATTTTTTTGTGTATGGTTAAGATCATACTCATTTTGCAAAATAGTATCTGCATTATTTACTTTTACATTTGTTACATAAACTGGAATATCAATTGTATTAAAATACAGTTTAGAAGGTATCATACTAATGCCAGATGTAGTAGCAACATAAACGGTATCATTTCTTTCAACGATATCATTTATTTGTTTGCCAGCTATACCATCTGCAGTGGTAAAAACAGAGATTTTGTACCGTAATTTAAATCCTTCTTTGTTATAATTTATTCTTGCCAAAGCAAGGTTAGTGCCTACCCACAACTCTCCTTTTTTTTGGCTGTACAAGGCCCTGCAATTATTACCTGGCAATTTTGCTCCCAGCGGAATAACAGCTATTGGATTATCGTTATGCAATGCTACCAATGAATCTGTGGCAAGACCTACCCATAAAATTTCATCTTGTTTATTAAAAGCAAGTGAACTTACTCTTGTAGATAACAAAGGATAATTAGTTCCAAAGTTTTTTAAATTTTTTAAATTCTCCCATTTATATAATCCTGTGTTGGAGCCAATATATACATTTTGAGCTAATGATGCCTGCAGTGCAGTGGTACGTATTCTAAGTGAATCAGTATTTTTTAATGAGGCAATATTCACTCTGGTTACCTGGCCACTATTACCAGTAATTATAATTGAATCATTTATTAAAACAACATCTTTATTAGCAATATTTTTTTTAAAATTATGTAGGGTATAATTTTTATCAATTGAAAATAATCCACCTTCTGAACCTATCAGCACACCGTTTTTATGTTCTGCAATTTTTCTTATCCAAAGAGTATAATCTTTTTCACCTTTTAAAAAAATTGTTTTATGTTCATACGGCCCTTTGTAAACAAAAATTTGTCCGTCGTTTGTACCAGCTACTACTTCATTATTTAAAAAAGAGATTGTATTAAAATTTCTTTTAAATGCAGGATTGCTAATAGAAAGAATTCCTTTTTGCTGGTATCTAACTATGCCGCTTTCTTTTGTACAAATCCAGGTATTACCAGCTTTATCTTCATTAACATATCTGGGCATGCTATTAAATGAAAAGGCTTGTTGGCTAAAAGCGAGTGTAGTCGTATCTGCTAAATATATGTTTCCATTGGCAGATGAAATAGCTATTTGCTTACCCGTAAAATTAAGGGTGCTTATTACAAAGGGTAGTATTATTTCATTTTTTTCTCCCATGTTTCCATTAGGCAATATTTGTAATTTTACCAGCTTAGTGGAATCTGCTAAATAAAGACAATTATTAGTGTAAGCAGATTTAGATACTCTTCTTCCAATAAATTGTCGGCTAACTACTTTATCATTTTGTATAATTCTCAAAGAGTCGCCAGCAATAAATAAATATTTTTGTTGTAGCAATGCTATAACTCGTGTGGTATAAAACTTAAGGTTATGCGCAAATATGTATTGGGTAGTTTTTTTATTTTTATAAATATATACTTCTCCCTTATTGTTACAAAAAGCTATACCACCTCCTTGCAGCGCATTACACATGTTTACATTTGCAAATAAAATTTTATTGAGTTCTTTATCTGTTTGGCTATTTATAAACCTGTCTGTTTTTTCATCGTAGTATGCAGGTGTTCTTTGAAAAGGCAATACCCATACTGTGCCGCTACTATCTGTAAGTACATTTAAAATATCATTATCAGGTAAACCTTGTGCGGTTGAATA
>JANPIF010000237.1:0-20350 GCA_031424845.1 Ferruginibacter sp. | reverse complement strand
AATTTAAACGGTTTTGCTGCAGCGGGTTTTCCAATGTATGACTGTTTTGGCGACAATGTATTTAACGCCACAGGATGGTTGTTTGTAGGGCCAGGTAATTATATGATTGGCAATGTTGATCCAAATTATCAACTTTTTAATACTTTATGGGGATCGCTTTACCGTGGTGTTGGCCGAGCTAATTTAGCAATAGAAAATATTGGAAAAATGCCTTCCACTACCATCAGCGATCAGAAAAAAAATCAATTACTTGCCCAGGCTTATTTTTTACGGGGCTTATTTTATTCTCAAATTGCAATATATTTTCAAGATGCTCCCCTTATCTTGAAACTACAAACTTTAGAGGAAGCTTATGTTCCCAAAAATACCTATCAGGAAATAGCTGATCAGGTAATTAAAGATTTAAAATTCGCTGCTGATAATTTACCCAACAGTTATCCTGCTGCACAATATGGGTATGCAACAAAGGGAGCAGCTTTGGGTATTCTGTCAAGATTTTATCTTTATAATGGAAATTATCAAGGGGTATTAGATGCTACATCTACTTTAATGACAATGGGCTATTCTTTGGAATCTAATTACGCACAATTATTTACAGAGGCCGGAGAGTCGTCAAGAGAAATACTTTTTTCTGTAAGATTTAATCAAGATGTATCAGCCAATAATGAATTGTTTTCCGCAACATTTTTAACCATCCCAAGGGTAGAATCTGCCCCTATGAAAAATTTGGTGGACGATTATCTTTGTACCGATGGCAGGCCCATTACCACTTCTCCTTTATATAACCCTTCTGTTCCTCGAAATAACAGAGATCCCCGTTGTACTGCTACAATTTATTTTAATGGTGATATTTTCCTTACTGATTTAAACAGGGCATTTACAGGAAATACTGCTACGAGATTTGCACAACGTAAATATGTTAGAAGAGCAGCATCTGCTACAGGAATTGCTGTGAGTTCGCCGGGTGGTCAAGACTTTATTGTGATACGTTATGCTGACGTTTTATTGATGAGAGCAGAGGCCTTGCTTGAAACTAACCAGTTACCTGAAGTATATACATTAATAAACCAGGTTAGGGCAAGAGTAAGCATGCCAACCGTACAATCAGTTGATGGTAGCAGTTTATCTCAGGCAGCATTAAGAACCATTTTAAGACGTGAAAGAAGAGTTGAATTGGCTATAGAAGGTTTACGGTTTATGGATTTAAAAAGATGGGGTTTAATGCAGCAAGCCTTCCAAAGAATTGCAGCGGACGCTGTACCGGGTTATGCGCCAACTTACAGAGGATTAAAATCTGAAACATTTCCAATTCCTCAATCCGAGTTAAATATTAATAAGCAATTGGTTCAAAACGTTCCTTGGCAATAGTAATCAATTTTAATAAAACTATAATTAATACATTAAGTATATGAAAAGTCAAATTCTTTTATTCGCATTTATAGTGGGCGTATTAGCTGCATGTAAAAAAGATTCTACTAGCGGAACTACTAATCCGGGTCAGTCTTTTCAACCGGGTAGCACTTTGGCTATATCAAAAGGAAAAGATCTTGCAGAACCTAGGATTCAATTAAACCCTGATACCATATATTCAAACATTGGCAGTGGACCAATGTTTACACCTTTGCCCTCAGGCTATGATGATGCCATCACTTCCTTTTATTTACCAAAAGGTTTTACAGCAGTACTTGCTGAAAATAATGATGGTACAGGAGAATCTTTTTGTTATGTAGCATCACAGTTTCCTATAAAAATTAATCTTTCTCCCAACCTGCTCAATAAAATTTCTTTTATACGGTATAAAGCCATTGATTATGCTACCAAAAAAGGAGTTGCGTTTACTGATAGTAATGTTGTTAAACAATTTAGTGCTTCGTGGTACTATGGTTGGAGTATGAATCGCCCTTCATTTGGCGCAATGAATTATATTCCCATGACCTGGGGTAAAGGAAGTGCCACTGTAGATAATGTAAATTATTTTGTTGGTAGAAAAGATGTAAATCATTTATTGTCTTTTAATGAACCCGATAATTCTAGTCAATCAAATATTCCTATTATTGATACAGCTATTGTTCGTTATAAAATAATGATGCAATCAGGATTAAGACTTGGTTCACCTGCTGTTGAGCAAGATAACGCTATCACAGCTGGTAGGTGGCTGCCTTCGTTTATGGCTGCAGCCAGAGCACAGAAATTAAGAGTGGATTATGTTTGTTTGCATTGGTACGATTGGGGTAACCAAACAGTTAATCAAGCCACTGATTCGCTTACGGCTGTAGCTGTCTTCAATCGCTTTAAAACCTACGTTGAACGAGCTCGAGCGGCTTATCCCGATCAAAAAATATGGATAACGGAATTTAATTGTAACCCCAGCAGAAATGCACGTCCAACAGTGATTAAATATTTCATGAAACTTTCAACAGAGTGGATGAATAGCGTTCCTTATGTTGAACGTTATGCTTATTTTATGTTTAGAAATGATGCTGTTGACGCAAATGGATTACTAAACGAGATATCAAATTATTGGAATGATTTACCGTCACCAACCATATTTCCTTTTAATGTTGAGTAATATCTTTTACACTTCAAGAAAATAGCTTAATACATTTTCATCTCTTAAGTATGTATAGATTTATCTTTTTCTTGATCATGTGCTCACTGTTTAATGTTTTTATTCATGCACAAAGTTTGCCCCTGGGCAAACTTTGGTATGATACAGAAGGTAAGATGATTAATGCACATGGTGGTGGAATGCTCTACCACAACAAAAAGTATTATTGGTTTGGCGAAGCAAAAGGAATGGGAGAAACAGGGCACTTGGCTATGGACGGTGTGAGTTGTTACTCTTCTAAAAATTTACATAACTGGAAAAATGAAGGCTTGGTTTTAAAGGTGATTGAAGATACCAATAGTATGTTACGACCCGGCTGTATTGTAGAAAGACCAAAAGTGATTTACAATGTAAAAACCAAGAAGTTTGTTATGTGGTTTCACCATGAGTTGAAAGACCAGGGATACAAAGCAGCCTTAACAGGATTAGCAGTTGCAGATAAAATAACAGGGCCTTACAAGTATATAAAAAGCATAAGAACCAATCAAAGGATTTGGCCTGTTAATTTACCCGAGAACCAAAGGCGCCCTTTGGATTATACAACTCCTAACAGAAAAGATACTGCATGGACTGTAAAAGTGATTGAAGGAATGTTTGTAAGAAGAGATTTTGAAAAAGGACAAATGGCAAGAGACATGACCTTGTTTGTAGATGAGGATGGCACTGCATATCACATTGCTTCATCAGAAGATAACCAGACATTGCATGTTTCTAAACTTAATGAAGATTATACAGATTTTACAGGTGAGTACCATAGAATCTTACAAGGGCAAAGCAATGAAGCTCCTGCAATTTTTAAGAAAAATAAAAAATATTATTTAATTGCATCGGGTACCACAGGATGGAATCCAAACCCCGGACGCTCTTTCGTTGCTGAAAATATTTACGGTCCTTGGCAATCGTTGGGCAATCCTGTAAAAGGAACCAAACAAGAAGAAGCGACTACATTTTATTCCCAAAGCACGTATGTTCTTCCCATAGCCGGAAAAAAGAACCAATACATTTATTTAGGTGACAGATGGGATCCTAAAAATTTAGCAGAATCAAAATATATTTGGCTCCCAATTATATTTGAGGAAGGCAAGCCAGTACTGTCCTGGCAAGAAAGCTGGTAATTTGTGGAGATAATTGACGCATGTGCCCCCCTTTTTCAACTTTTATCACCCTTTCCCTTGCAGTGCTAATCATTATTTTTATGCACAGACTTTTGCTTGTGTGCTATATTTTTTTATCAACCAATTATTTCCTTCGTATAAAAAAGAAATAATAAAACTCATAAAAGAATAATTGCTTGCTGCAAATTTATTTCACAGATTTTTTTACCAGACACGAATTAAAAAATAGGCATACAATTTTTCTGCTATGGATATTAATTTAACCAGTTTAAAAGAACAGTTTAGCAAGTTATACGGAATTGATAAAGATCCAATCATTGTGCGATCACCCGGCCGTGTAAACATTATTGGCGAGCATACAGATTACAATGGTGGTTTCGTGCTGCCGGCGTCAATTGATAAAGCAGCGTATATAGCTATGGCTTTAAGAGACGATGATGAGATACACTTAATGGCTCAAGACCTTAATGAAACATTTTCCATATCAATTAAAGATTTAAAACCTGTAGGAGATATTAGCTGGCCTAACTATATTTTGGGTGCTGTCGCACAGTTTCAGAAAAAAAATATTCTGCTAAAAGGTTTTAATGCCATCCTTACCAGCGATGTTCCAATAGGCGCCGGTCTTTCATCATCGGCGGCGGTGGAATGTGCTACCGTTTTTGCATTAAATGAATTATTGCATACCAACTTTACTAATATTGAAATGGTGCTAATGGCACAAAAAGCGGAGCATGAATATGCCGGTGTTATGTGTGGCATTATGGACCAGTTTGCATCTGTGATGGGAAAGCATAATCATGTAATGAAATTAGATTGTCGCTCATTGGAATACGAATATGTTCCTTTTAATTTAGACGGTATAAAAATCTTATTACTTAACACAAATGTGAAGCATTCACTTGCATCATCAGAATACAATACCCGAAGGCTGGAGTGTGAGCAAGCAGTTGCATGGATAAAAGAACATCACCCAGAAGTATATTCATTGAGAGATGTAAATGAAGCAATGCTCGATGATTATGTATTACCGAAAGATTTATTAGTTTATAAACGCAGTCTTTTTATTGTGCAGGAAATTGATCGATTACAAAAAGGATGTGAAGATTTAAAAATGGGAGATATCCATGCACTCGGAAAAAAAATGTTTGTAACACATGATGGCTTAAGCAACATGTATGATGTGAGTTGCAAAGAGCTTGATTTTTTGGTTGACTTTGTGAAAAACAACGATGCTGTTGTTGGTGCACGCATGATGGGCGGGGGCTTTGGTGGCTGCACCATTAATCTGGTAAAGGAAGAAGCTATTGAGCAACTTATAAATCAAATACAACCTTCTTATGAAGAAGCAATGGGGCTGCCATTAAATTATTATATCGCATCTATAGAAAACGGAACCTCAATAATTTAATACATTATGTTTGATTTAAAAGAGCACTCACATACAAGGTTAAATATACTTACCGGCGATTGGATTTTAGTTTCTCCTCACAGAATGAAAAGACCTTGGCAAGGTAAAACAGAAGAACTAATAAAAGATGATAGACCAGAACACGATGCTAATTGTTATTTATGTCCGGGCAGTAAAAGGTCAGATGGAAGTGTGAACCCAGATTATAGAGACCCTTTTATTTTTGTAAATGATTTTTCTGCCTTGTTGGAAAATACACCTGCAAGTGTTATAGATGAAAGCAATTTACTGGTGGCAAAAAGTGAAAGTGGAATCTGTAAAGTAATTTGTTTTTCGCCTCAGCATAATCTTACGCTGCCGCAAATGAATGTTTCCGATATAGAAAAAGTAATTGATTTGTGGCAAGATGAATTTAAAACGCTCTCTCAGAACCCTTCCATAAAATACATACAAATTTTTGAAAACAAAGGCGAGATAATGGGTTGCAGCAATCCACATCCTCATGGACAAGTATGGGCTTCTTCTTCAGTGCCTTTAGAACTTTTAAAAGAAACAGAACAACAAAAAAAATATTTTTTTCAGCATGGCCGTAGTCTATTGTCTGATTATATAAACATCGAAATGCAAAAGCAGGAAAGAATCATTCTGGAGAATGAACACTTTCTCGCAATCGTTCCCTTTTGGGCGGTGTGGCCATACGAAACCATACTTATCAGTAAAAGGCACGTGCAGGATATAACCAAGTTTACGCAAGATGAAAAGATAGCGTTTGCCAAAATTTTAAAAGAGTTGACTATCAAATACGATAATCTCTTTAATATTTCTTTCCCATATTCTGCAGGAATGCACCAGGCGCCGGTAAACGATGGTGAACACATGGAGTGGCATTGGCACATGCATTTTTACCCACCGTTGTTACGAAGTGCAACAGTAAAAAAGTTTATGGTTGGATATGAAATGCTTGCAAATCCACAACGGGATATTACACCTGAACAGGCAGCAAAAACTTTAAAAAATCTTCCGGCTGTTCATTATAGTATTAAAAATTAAAAGAATTATGAAACGGATATTGGTAACGGGCGGTTTGGGGTTTATAGGTTCTCACACAGTTGTGGCGTTGCAGCAAGCGGGGTTTGAAGTTGTTATTATTGATAATCTATGTAATTCACAAGCTTTCATTTTGGATAAAATTGAAATGATTACCGGGCAAAAAGCTGTTTTTTTCGAGACAGATATGTGCGATAAAATAAAACTGAATGAGCTGTTTCAAAAAGAAAATAAATTTGATGTGGTGATACATTTTGCCGCATTAAAGGCAGTAGGAGAGTCGGTAAAAGAACCATTAAAATATTTTCAAAACAATCTTATTTCATTAATGAATTTGTTGGATTGCATGGCTAGTGCAAACTGCAATAAGCTTGTATTTTCATCTTCGGCTACCGTGTATGGTTTTCCTGAAGAATTGCCCATTAAAGAAACTGCGCCTTTTAAAAAACCACTCTCCGCTTATGGTAGTACCAAACAAATAGGAGAAGATATGATTGAAAAAGTTTCTGCTGCAACCGACCTTAAAGCCATTGCACTACGTTATTTTAATCCAGTTGGTGCTCATGATTCCGGATTGATTGGCGAACTGCCCATTGGTATTCCTAATAACCTGATGCCTTATTTAACACAAGCTGCCATTGGTAAACAAAAAGCGCTTACTGTTCATGGTAATGATTATCCAACAAATGATGGTAGTTGTTTGCGAGATTACATTCATGTAGTTGATTTGGCAAAAGCCCACGTGAAAAGCTGCCAAAGATTAATGGATGATGTTGCAACTTCCGGTTACGAAACTTTTAATGTGGGCACAGGTAATGGGATTTCTGTTTTAGAATTGATAAACGAATTTGAAAATACAAATGAAGTAAAATTAAATTACTTAATAGGTGATCGCAGAGCTGGTGACGCTCCTGAGTTATATGCTGATGTTACAAAAGCAAATGAAGTGCTGCAATGGAAAGCAGAAAAAAACCTGGCAGATATGGTGAGTGATGCATGGAGTTGGGAACAAAACGTAGCGGCAATCAACGAATAAATCAAATTTTAATTTGGATTTTTTTAAATAAACATAGTAACTAACCCCATAAACTAACTTATGAACAGCTTAGTAACCGCAGATTATATTGTCTTCATTTTTTACTTTTTATTGGTAACCTCTTACGGGGTTTGGATATATAAGAAAAAGAAGAAAAAAGAAACAGACACAAAAGATTTTTTCTTGGCAGAAGGTTCGCTCACTTGGTGGGCAATTGGTGCATCGCTGATAGCATCAAATATTTCTGCTGAGCAATTTATAGGTATGAGTGGTGCAGGTTTTACCATGGGTATAGCTATTGCAGCTTACGAATGGATAGCAGCCATAGCGCTTATCATTATTGCAATATGGTTTATGCCAATTTACCTAAAGAATAAAATATTTACGATGCCGCAATTTTTAAAACAGCGGTACAACGAATCTGTTAGTTTAATAATGGCAGTATTTTGGTTATTTCTTTATGTTTTTGTAAACCTAACATCTATTCTTTTTCTTGGTGCGCTGGCCATTAATAATTTAAGCGGTGGAGATCATTTTCATCTGATCATGGTTGCACTGGCATGCTTTGCACTAATAATAACATTAGGCGGTATGAAGGTTATTGGATACACAGATGTTATACAGGTGGTGGTACTGATTATTGGAGGTTTGGTAACATCTTATGTTGCCCTCACTTTGGTGAGCCAGCATTTTGGAATGGGAAAAAATATATTGGCGGGTTTTAATAAACTGATGGAAGATGCCCCTGAGCATTTTAGAATGATATTTGATAAGCCGGGTGAAAAATCAACCCAGGCTGAGGTTAATAATTATCTGGCACTGCCAGGCATAGCCATGTATGCTGCCGGGCAATGGATAGCCAATTTAAATTACTGGGGCTGTAACCAATACATAACGCAAAGAGCACTCGGGGCTGATTTAAAAACTGCACGTACAGGAATTTTCTTTGCAGGTTTCTTAAAAATATTAATGCCTGTTATAGTAATGTTACCAGGTATTGCTGCATATGTTTTACATAAAAATGGAGCGCTACAGTCTGAGATGATGACAAATGGAAAAGTGAGTGCCGATAATGCCTACCCTGCAATTTTAGCATACTTACCTAATGGCTTAAAGGGCTTATCAATAGCCGCACTTACGGCTGCCATCGTTGCATCCTTAGCAGGAAAAGTAAATAGCATCTCTACCATTTTCACACTCGATATTTATAAAAAATATATCAACAAAGAAGCTACTGAAAAAAAGATGGTATGGCTGGGAAGAATTGTAATTGCAATAGCTATGAGCGTTGCCATTGCGTTTACATGGAACGATCTACTTGGTATAAGTAGTGAAGGAGGCTTTACTTTTATACAAAAATATACAGGGTTAATTAGCCCTGGTGTATTTGCAATGTTCATACTTGGCTTTTTCTGGAAGCGTACCACCGGAGCCGCAGCCATAGCAGGTTTGCTGTGCGGATTTTTATTTTCTTTATTCTTTTTGAATTATGCACCGACAGTATTTGGAAATGAAACATGGCTTTATACTGCCTTTAAAAATGGCGACGGCGTTTATGAAATACCTTTCCTACTTAATATGGGTTATAGTTTCTTTTTTACTGTAGCCATAATGGTAGTCATTAGTTTATTTGGTCCGAAGGTTAATCCAAAGGGGTTAGAGATTGATAGCAGTATGTTTAAAATAAAACCTTTACACACGGTGCTGATAGTTGTTATTCTTTTAATGATAACTTTGATTTATGCAAAATTTTGGTAGTGCATTGAGCTTTTAAAATCTTGAAATACATTATTTATGTCGGTGTTAGAAGAAAATTTTAAGAGTGACCTTAATGGTAAGGAGATAAATATTTACTTCATAAAAAATAAAACCATTTCTGTTGCTATAACAAATTATGGCGCCAGGGTTGTAAGTTTTTTAATACCGGATAAAAACGGAATGGCTACAGATATTGTTGTGGGGTTTAAAAGTATTGAAGATTATTTCAAAGCCGATTGCCCTTATTACGGCGCAATAATTGGCCGTTTCGCAAACCGTATCGCCAATGGAAAATTTACATTGGATGAAAAAACTTATCAGCTGGAACTAAACAATGGGCCTAATGCATTACACGGAGGTAGTAGAGGGTTTCATAACTGGGTATGGGATGTTTTACAGCACGAAGCGAATTCTTTAGAGCTTAGTTATTTATCTGTAGATGGAGAAGATGGTTACCCTGGAACCATGACAACTAAAGTTTTATTTACCATAACCGATGACAATGAATTTCGAATCGATTATGAAATAGCAACGGACAAAAAAACCATTGCCAATATTACAAATCATAATTTCTGGAATCTTAATGGAGAAGGTTCAGGTGATATCCTGCATCATGAATTGAAGATTAATGCAAAAAAAATGATTGCGATAGATGCAAATTCAATTCCAACCGGTATGAAGGCTGTAGCCGATACGCCCTTTGACTTTACTGCTTTTCACACTATCGGTAAGCGCATAAATGCTAACAATGAGCAATTAAAAAACGGGAATGGATACGACCATAATTTCTGTTTAGATAAAGGCATTACAACTTCTCCGGAGCTTATAGCAATTGCCAAAGGAGATATTTCCGGAATTGTGATGGAGGTTTCAACAACGGAGCCTGGGCTGCAATTTTATAGTGGTAATTTTATGGAAAGCAAGGATGTTTTTAAAAGTGGTAAAAGCGATGAATTCAGAACTGCTTTCTGTTTAGAGGCACAACATTTTCCTGATTCGCCCAACCAACCAACGTTCCCCACAGCAGTAAAAGAGCCCGGTAAAATTTACAGATCAACTACCATACATAAGTTTAATTTTGAGTAATAATTTACTTTCCTCTAAAGCTCACAAAGCACAAGTATATAATGTGTAAATCAATTATTTTTTCTCTTCTATTATTTGCCATATTTACTACATCATGTAATAACAGCAAATCAAATACTGTTATTAATAAAATGGACAGTGCTCATTCCTGTATGAATGTTCCAAATCGTTTCGGTAATAATGCTGACGCTAATGCTGTTCAATTTAGTGGTGATACATCGGTTGCCGGTATGGTATTAATTCCCGGTGGAATATTTGATATGGGTGGCGATAATGAACAGGCAAGTGCAGATGAATACCCAAAACACAAAGTGCAGGTATCAACATTTTACATTGATGTTACAGAAGTAACCAATGCACAGTTCAAATTATTTGTAGATGCTACAGGTTACAAAACAACAGCAGAAAAAAAACCTGATTGGGAAGAGCTAAAAAAAACGTTGCCGCCCGGTACTCCAAAGCCACCAGATAGTGTAATGGTTGCTGCATCGTTGGTGTTTAAAGAAACAACGGGACCAATAAATCTGAATGATTATTCGCAATGGTGGCATTGGGTTAAAGGGGCTGACTGGAAGCATCCTCAAGGACCTGGTAGTTCTATAACAGGCAAGGAAAATTATCCGGTAGTACAGGTAAGCTGGGATGATGCAATGGCTTATTGCAAATGGACGGGCAAACGTTTGCCAACAGAAGCAGAATGGGAATTTGCAGCAAGAGGTGGCCTTGCAAATAATATTTATCCATGGGGAAATGAAAATGTAAATACTGGCAAGTCCAAAGCAAATATGTGGGAAGGTAAGTTTCCTTATTTAAATGAAAAGAAAGATGGATTTATCACTGCAGCACCTGCGAAATCATACCCTGCCAACCCTTACGGGCTTTATGATATGGCTGGCAATGTGTGGGAATGGTGTAGCGATTGGTACAATGCTGACTACTATAAAACAATTGAAAACACAACTTCTGTGAATCCTAAAGGAGCAGAAAAAAGTTTTGACCCTGCAGAACCTTATGCAGAAAAAAGATCGTTAAGGGGAGGCAGTTTTTTATGCAACGACAGTTATTGTTCGGGCTACAGAGTAGCACGTAGAATGAAAAGTAGCCCAGATACGGGCTTGGAACATACGGGTTTTAGATGTGTGAGAGATGTTAAATAGGGAGTAGTTATGCCAGTGGCACATTTATTTCCGATCTAAAATCTGGACACATAACAGGGCACAAAAAAATCCTTCAAAATAAATTGAAGAGTTTTTTTTAAAAGTGTCGGGAGTAAACAATTTGAACTTGCGACTTTCCCGATCTAAAATCGGGCACATAATCGGGCATAAAAAAACCCTTCAAAATAAATTGAAGGGTTGTAAAGCGTCGGGAGTAAACAATTCGAACTTGCGACCTTACCGATCTAAAATCGGGACACATAATCGGGCATAAAAAAACCCTTCAAAATAAATTGAAGGGTTGTAAAAAGTCGGGATGGCAAGATTCGAACTTGCGACCTCCTGGTCCCAAACCAGGCGCGATAACCGGGCTACGCTACATCCCGAACTTTATTAAACTGTCGTAGCGCCAGTTTAATTTTCCTATAAAAGAGATCAGCGGAGAGACAGGGATTCGAACCCTGGGTACAGTGTAACCCGTACGACGATTTAGCAAACCGTTCCTTTCGGCCACTCAGGCATCTCTCCTTTGGTTAAGGGCAGCAAAAATACATATCCTATATTTAATACCCAAATGAAATTTGATTTATTTTAAAAAATCTTTTTTCTTTCAAAATATAAATTTCTATTTTACTAAATGTGTGAATTGTAATCTTATATTTTGCTTCGTTTTTTTGAATGTAATATTTTAACTAAGATTAAAATTTGGGTTATTTGTTTATTCTTAAGTTACTGGCTATATTTGCGTTCCTTTTATAAGGAGCCTTAACAATATTTGTTCACAACCAAAAAATTTCTATTTTATGGCTGTAAAAATGAGATTACAAAGACATGGGTCTAAAAAAAGACCATTCTACTTCATCGTAATTGCGGATGGCCGCAGCCCACGTGACGGGAAATTTATCCAAAAATTAGGTTCTTACAATCCTTTAACGGTTCCTGCCACCATACAGATTGACCGCCAGAAAGCATTGGATTGGTTACAGAAAGGTGCTCAACCTACCGATACTGTACGCCGTATTCTTTCTTTTAAAGGTGTATTGTACCTTAAGCATTTACTTCGTGGTGTAGGCCTTGGCTTATTTGACGAAGCAGCTGCAATGGAAAAATTTACTCAGTGGAGCAGTGAGCATGATGCACATGTAGCAAAACGCCAGGGTGCCGATAAAAAAGCACGTCAGGATAAACGTTATGTACCAGTAGTTAAAAAAGTAGAAGAAGTAGCAGCGCCGGTAGCAACAGCGCCGACTGAAGAAGCACCTGCCGTTGAAGAAACGCCAGTAGCGGAAACACCTGCAACTGAATAAGCTAAAACTGCTGAATAAATTTTAAAAAGTTTAAGCAAAATAATTTAAGTATCGCAATTTTTTGCGAGACTTTTTTCATTTAAACAGAATATTTATTTAATAATATACATCGTTGTTTAAATCCTAAATTTTAATGGGCTCAAGTTGGTTCCTAAATATTTATGAATATGAATTTTTTTAGTGTAGGAAAAATATATCAAAATATGAACTATCTAACCGGAGAGCCATAAATGGGTTTTTGTAATTGCCCTATTTTTTGCCAATTCGGATCTGGCTTAAGTGTTACAGAAAAATAAATTCCATCTTTTGTTTTATGGTTGATGGCGCTAGATGCGGTTAACTGCACAGTTACATCTTTAGGTGTGAGCCTGTACATACTTCCAGATGCAGCATCTATTGCAATGCCAATAATACCGCCTATTAAAATATTACCAAAAATCCACCCATCAAGTTTTCTTTTTAAAGTTGTTTCATAAGTTTGATAGCCTTCCATTTCTATTTTCACAATATGAGTTTTATTTCTTGTGATTTTTGATAAGTAAGGTGTATAACCCACGGGTATTTCATCTATAATTATTGAAGCTTTTCTCGGTTCTGACACAATTGCTACATTTTGTTTTGGACCATGGATTATTGTAGCACAGCCCATACTTATTATTGTAAGAGATACTAAAATGAATGGGTATAAATTTTTATGCATAATTTTTTTGATTGATTATACAATATCGTTTTAAAGTTTTGAAACAAAGTATTTATTAAAAGATTTATGGTAGCAAAAATCTTTTACATATTAAATTAGAAAGAAATGGAGTGACTAAAAAAACTATAGAAGGTGCATTGTAACATTTTATGCAAAAAAATCTATACTATCAATATTAAAATTTCTGTAAATATTGCTATTCCTCTCACGTTTTGTTCTCTAATAAAAAATTTATTATTGGATTTATCAATCTCCATAATTCAAACTATCATAATAAACAATAATAAATTTTTAAACAAATACTGCTTATAGACTCTTTTGGACAATTAAGAAAACCTAGAATTATTTGCTTCTAATAAAAGTTGAAAAAATTTTCTTCTGCTCATTGTAGCCCTGATAGAAGCGGCTACCACGCTGAAGGTTTGTGGGGTGGCTTTGTGGCGGAGTAATAGCGTATAGCAGGAAACAAATGTTTAACAAGGTTTCTATGCTCATGCTCCTCCTTATTTTACATAAGAAATAATATCTTTTATTGAAACGGGAGACTTTTTATCATCTATTTCTATAACGATTAAATAACCATACGGACCACCGGCTTTTTGTATAGCTTGGGTAAGCAATAATTGATCGCTTGTTTGTAAGTAACCTGTTTTGTTGTTCCAAATTTCTTTGGTGCAAAGGCAACCTGCGCTTGGTGTGTAGGGTGCATAAGTTTGGTTTGTGTAGAAGGATGTATCGATAGTGGTTCCGTGTGCAATAATTTCTGTACGCCCCGCTTTGCCTGCGTAAAACGTGCCGTACATAGGGTGATAATTTTTAAAATTAGTTGGTAATAAATCTTTGTATTGCTGTAGCGACCATGTGGTATCTATCAACTTTTCATTTACCACAAATGGATGATATTCGTGCGGCATGGAGAGCTGAATATTTGTTGTGGGGCCAATGAAAAAACTTTTGGATGTATCGAACCCATTCATTCTAAAAAAACCTTGCGGTGTATTACCATTGGTTATGTAGCCGGGCATATTGCTTGCGCTGCGTGCTAGCTGGCCTACAGCAAAAAACGTGCTGTCAATATTTTTTATGAAATTCCCATCAGCATTTCTTACCATGGCAAGCCCAGGGTAATTTCTATCTTTTCTTTGAAAACTGAAAACCAATACCTGACCTGGTAAATAATTTTTTGCAAAAAATGTTTTGATAGAAGGTGTTGTTATTTTTTTAGGATGATTTTTTAATTGTTGACTAAGCTCAAAAAGTATTGCATTATCTGGCTCAGTTGCTAAAGCCGTTAATGTTTGCTGCTGCATCATTTTTACATCAGCATTTGTAGCAGTAGGCAACAAATAGTTTGCTGCCATAGCCATTAATTTTGCATCATGAACAGCCGTTTTAAAAACAGGTTTTATGTAAGCAGTATATTTTTTTGGATAATCGCTGTTAATTAAATTAAGTAAGGCTTTTTTGTAATCGTTACTGTGGTTGTTTATATATTTTACAGCACTGTCTATTTTACTGTTTACAAAAGATGTTTTATATTTTACCAACCCAATGTTGTAAAAAGCACTGCTGAGTGCTTCTTCGTTTTCAGCGGTAGGGAGTAGCAATAAATTTTTATTAATGCCATTTACAATTTGTTTGTAGAAAGCTGTGCGTTTTTCTTTTAAAGCCTCTTTAAAATAGGGGCCTCTGTTTTGGGCATACGGAAAAACTACTGTACCCAATAAGAGGGCAACACTTAATATAATTTTATAAAACAATTTATTGTACATGTTGGGCAAGAAAGGCTTGGATTTTATCGAATGAATCTGTAAGATTTGCGCCAAACCAACCATGGCCCTCTGTTGGATAAAAAACATACTGGTTAGGTACGGCACTCATCAGTAGTTTTGTACGTAGGGTAGTGGCTTGAGAAACTTTTACCAACGGATCTGTACCGCCATGTAATATAATGGTAGGCATAGATTGTATGGTTACGAAATTGATAGGGCTGCTTTGTGCGTATACTGTAGGATTTGTAGTTGGCGTGGCGCCATTAAATAACTGTGCTATAGATGACGGTGGTGCAAAAATGGAGGCTGGATCATTGTACATAGCAGCCATATCTGTGGGGCCAAAAAAATCTACAACTGCCTTTATCTTTACTGGACTAGTATATTTATATGCTTGTAACAATGCAAGATGTGCACCTGCACTAACACCAAGCAAAACAAATTTATCGGAAATAACATACTCAGTTCTTTTACTGTAAATAAATTCAATGGCTGCTTTTACATCATTTTCTTGTGTGGGAAATGTAGTGAGAGGCGTTGTAGCCAAACGATAATTTATATTTATTATGGCATAAGCAGGTAATCTTTTGCGCATAGTATCTACATATTGCGTAAGGTCAGTTTTATCCATGCTCGTCCAACCACCGCCATGTATCATTATAAGTACCGGTGTTGTAAGTGTTCGTGCCACAGGTAAATACACATCCATTTTTTGTAAAGGATTTGTACCGTAAGAAACGTTAAGTTGTGTACTTGCAGCTAAAGTAGCTGGTTCTAATATAGCTCCGCCTGCATCTGAACTGCTTTTTTTACAGGAAAAAAACAGCATAGTGGTTATTGCAAAAAAAACAATTCGTTTCATGGTTAAAAGTTTATAAGAAAGTTAAGCTTTAAAAGTTATTTTCTGCGAAAACGCTGTTCCTTCTTTTAGCTCCGGTGATAACTTATTTCAAATTCAATTTAATCTGCAACTCCTCAAATTGCTTATCATCAATTGTACTTGGCGTATCTATCATTACATCTCTACCACTGTTGTTTTTGGGAAAAGCAATAAAATCACGGATGCTTTCGCTGCCGCCTAAAATTGCGCAAAGCCTGTCAAACCCAAATGCAATACCACCATGCGGCGGTGCACCGTATTCAAATGCGCCTAATAAAAACCCAAATTTATGTTGCTGTTCTTCTTCACTCATGCCAAGAGCTGCAAACATTTTTTGCTGCAATTCTTTTTGAAAAATACGAATACTGCCGCCACCAATTTCGTTACCATTCAGCACCATATCGTATGCATTGGCTTTTATGTTTGCATAAGGATGTTTAAGGTACTCGGCTGCATTTTCTATTGTAGGATTGTTGTCAATCATAGTAGTAATATCGCTTGGCTTTGGCGATGTAAACGGATGGTGTCTTGCTACCCAACGGTTGTCTTCTTCTGCATATTCAAATAATGGAAAATCCAATACCCACAATAATTTAAAATCTTCTGCCCTGCGCAACCCAAGCGTTGTACCCATGTGCATACGTAAGTCGCTCGCCGCTTTTCTGGTTTTTTCTTCTGCACCTGCCAATATTAAAATTAAATCGCCTGATTGTGCATGGCAGTTTGTTGCAATATTTTTTAATTGTTCTTCTGTATAAAATTTATCTACACTGCTTTTAAAAGTTCCATCTGTGTTGCACTTTATAAAAGCTAAACCTTTCATACCAATTTGAGGGCGCTTCACCCATTCTACCAATTCATCTGTTTGTTTGCGGCTGTAATTACTTGCATCAGGCACGCAAATAGCTACCACCGTTTCTGCTTCGTTAAACACTGCAAAGTCACCAGCTATTATAGATGATATATCTTCTTTGGTGGTGAAAGTATGCGAAGGGAATTTCAAATTGTTCAACTTCATTCCAAAACGAATATCTGGTTTATCATTACCAAATTGCCACATCGCTTCTTCCCAGGTCATTCTTTCAATTACTTCTGTGTAATCTATATTTTTTACATCTTTAAAAATTCTACGAACCAGCCCTTCAAACATTTGCAAAATATCTTCCTGTTCTACAAAACACATTTCGCAATCAATCTGTGTAAATTCGGGTTGACGATCAGCACGCAAATCTTCATCTCTAAAACATTTTACAATCTGGTAATAACGGTCGTAACCACTCACCATAAGCAATTGTTTAAATGTTTGTGGCGATTGTGGCAAGGCATAAAACTGTCCGCCATTCATGCGGCTGGGCACCACAAAATCTCTTGCACCTTCGGGAGTGCTTTTTATTAGAAAAGGTGTTTCAATATCCATGAAATTATTTTCATGCAAATAATTTCGGGTACTTCTACCAACGGCGTAACGCAGCTCTAAATTTTTCTTAACCGCATTTCTGCGAAGGTCCAAATAACGGTATTTCATCCGCAGTTCATCGCCACCATCGGTATCATCCTGTATTGTAAATGGCGGTGTGATCGATTTATTTAAAATGGTAAAACTTACCACAGCAATCTCAATATCGCCGGTTGCAATGTTTGCATTCTTGCTGCTGCGTTCACTCACCTTTCCGGTTACCTGCAGCACATACTCACGCCCAAGCGGATTTTTGTCCAGCACCTCATTTAAACTTTCATTAAAAAGCAGTTGGGTAATACCATATCTATCCCTTAAATCAACAAACGTAATGCTACCAAATTTGCGCACCGTTTGTACCCATCCGGCAAGGGTTATATCTTTATTTACATCGGCTATTTTCAACTCGCCGCAGGTGTGAGAACGAAACATATTTTAATATTTGTGCGAAGATAATAAAAGCCCCCCTTAATCCTCCCAAGAGGTCAAATTGCAAACAGTGTAAATAGTTTCAAAATCTTTTTTGGTCAAAGTTTTTTGAGGAAAATGTTGGGGCTGTAATCTTACAATTTCTACTTAGCAATTGTTCGGTCTCCTTTGCTGTACCGTATCGTTGTGTATGCATAAGCAGCCTGCGGCTGCATGCATACACAACGGTACATCGCTCAGTCCACCGCAGCCATTGGTCGGGAGAATGTTTTTTCAGCTTTAATGAATCAAACTAAAGCGATTTTTTTATTCCTCGGAGCCCACCATAAATAAAACCATGCAAGTATAATTATTCCAATTACAAAAGGTATTACTGCAAGATGTTTGTAAGTGTACGTGCCATAAAATAATTTGGTATCAAAGCCCGCAAACTCACTGATCATCCAATACGAATTAGCACTAATCCAAAATACGATGGCAACATTATGAGAAAGTTCACTGATGACCTGTCTATTGCGGTATGCAATTAAAATGGCAATAATGAGTGTAGGAAAAATCATTAAAATTCCGAGGGGTTTCCAAACCATGCACCAGCTAATATCTTTTAACAACCAAAAAACGATGTGTAAATTTTCCATTTTTCTGTAGCGAAGTGGAATGTTGTAATGTTGTGCTTCGGGCATGCAGTTATTTGATTTATTTTAAAAAAATAAATATAACACAAAAATAATCTGTGTCTGCATATCTTCAGTCTCAATAAATATTTTCTAGGAAATCAAATGTGGCACAAACCTGCTTTTGTTGTCGGTAATTAAATTATTCGCTTCTCTAATACCTATGCCTGCTGCTTCTTGCCCAATAATCCAACTGCCTATTACTGGGTAATTATCATCAAAGTCAGGCAGTTCAAATAGTTGTTGGTACACAAATCCTTCCTGCCCATATTCGCCCGTTGTTTGTTGAATGGTACCGTAATGTTTTACCATTTCTATGTTGGCACCTTCACGGGAGAGAATAGGTTTTTTTACATAATCCTTCATGCCATTGTCATCAAAATAAGCAGGTAATAAATACTCGCAAGTTGGGTTTAGTTCCCATAAAATTGGTAGTATGGCTTTGTTAGATAAAAGCATTTTCCATGAAGGCTCTATCCAAAAAGCTTTATTGGTATCTTCTAAAATATTTGTTCCAAACTGTTCGCCTGCCAACCATTCCCAAGGGTATAATTTAAAAATGTTTTTGATGGGTTCATCTTCTAAATCTAAAAACTGTTTGCTGTCTTCATCCCATCCAATATCATCAATAAAAACAAGTTTGGTTTCTATGCCTGCTTGTATGGCACAGTCACGCATGTATTCTGTGTTGGTAAGGTCTTCTAGGGTTTCTTTTAGACAGGTAAAATGTAATTTGCCAGGTTGTAAATACACTTTTAAATATTTCCAGTAAGCAATTAATTTTTCGTGAATGCTGTTAAACTGGTCTTTGCTTTTATCAAAATCCTGCAGCCAAAACCATTGTACAATGGAGGCTTCGTATAGGCTTGTTGGAGTGTCTGCATTAAACTCCAGCATTTTTATTTTGCCGTTTTTAAAACTAAAATCGAACCGACCGTAAATGGAAGGATGTTCTTCGTTCCATGTTTTTTCTATGTAAGGAATATAATTTTCAGGTATGTGAAATTTGCCGTACAATTTATTATCTATAATATGTTGTACAGCTTTTAAACTAAGTTCCCACAAAGTATTGGTAGCTTTTTCTATTTGCTCCACTTCTGCTAAACTTAAACTGTAGTAAGAGGTTTCATCCCAATAAGGTACATCTGATGTATGAAAACCAAAGCCAAGTTTTTCTACCGATGCTTGCCAGTTATTTCGGGGAGAAGTTTTTATGCGCTCCATATGAAGGTTTAAGGTTGAAGGGTTAAGGTTGAAAAGTTGAAGGTTGAAAGTTGATGCTTATTGATCAAACGGTAGCTGTATTTTTTTATAGTCGGGAAGATCTAAAAGTAAAAAGTTGAATTTTGATTAAAGTGTTACCAACTTTGAACTTTGAACCATAAACCTTTATTAAATGGAGCGTTTAAAACTTTGAACCATCAACTTTGAACTTGCAACGGTTAGCTTCCCACACTATACCCACCTGTGCCAAAACCACCTCTTGTTACATTTCCTTTATATCCATTTGTACCAATGTTAGAGCCGGTAGGTATAGCACGGGAATAATACCCAGCACGACTGTAACTTCCATTATTATAATTGCCATAAGGCCTGAAAGCATAAAACCATAATGCTGCTGTAGCCAAGCCCATGCCGCCATGGTGTGTACGTGCATAAGGTGCAGTGCTGTCGCCACGTACATAAGTTTTATTTCCACTTCCCCATTCTGGTTCTTTCTTCTTTTCCTGACAGCTTGCAAGCGCTGCTGTTATTAAAATAAGTTGTATTGTTTTTGACTTTTTCATTTTGTAATTTTTTCAATTCACCATTCACAATTGACAATTCATATCATCATTTCACCGTTATAAAAATCTCATAATCTTTTTTAACCACTACCGTTCTAGTATCGCCTTCACTGTTTTCTGCTGTTTT
>JANPIF010000236.1:0-14326 GCA_031424845.1 Ferruginibacter sp. | reverse complement strand
TAGAATCGCCGTAGCTGAAGAAGCGGTATTTATCCTTGATGGCTTTTTTGTAAGCTTCCATCATAAGGTCATATCCTGCGAAAGCACAAGCCATGATCAGCAAACTGGTTTTTGGCAGGTGAAAATTAGTAACCAATGAATCTGCAATATTGAAATTATACGGTGGATGTATAAAATTATTTGTCCAACCTTCAGATGGTTTTAACATATGCTGAGCAGTGTATGATGTTTCCATTGCACGCATAGTGGTTGTCCCAATAGAGCAAATTCTGTGATTGGTTTCCCTTGCTTTATTTACAATACCGCAAGCAGTTTCTTCAATTTTATAATACTCAGCATCCATTTTATGTTTGCTAAGGTCTTCTACTTCAATAGGCCTAAAGGTACCCAAACCGGTATGCAAGGTAACTTCTGCAAAACGAACTCCTTTAATTTCCAATCTTTTAATAAGCTCTTTACTAAAATGTAAACCTGCAGTTGGCGCTGCTACCGCACCTTCATGCTTTGCATAAACTGTTTGGTATCTTTCTTTATCTTCTTCTTCTGGCTTGCGCTTAATATATTTTGGTAGCGGAGTTTCTCCCATAAAATCTAGCATCACTCTAAATTCTTCATCGGTACCATCCCATAAAAAACGTATGGTTCTGCCACGGCTTGTTGTATTGTCAATTACTTCTGCTACTAACTCATCGTTTTCCCCAAAATACAATTTGTTACCTACACGTATTTTACGGGCAGGGTCCACAATCACATCCCACAATTTGTTTGTTTTGTTAAGCTCACGCAATAAAAAAACTTCAATTTTGGCGCCTGTTTTTTCTTTACGGCCATACATACGGGCAGGAAAAACTTTTGTATTGTTTACAACAAATACATCTTTATCATCAAAATATTCCTGTATATCGTTAAAGTGCCTGTTTTCAATGTTGCCGGTTTTACGGTTTATCACCATCATGCGACTGTCTTCTCTACGCTTTGCGGGATTTTGGGCAATAAGGTTAAGTGGAAGATCGAAAGTAAACTGAGATAATTTCATGCAGTAATATAATTTTAAATTGTTATTACATGCCGTGCAGAAGGATTTCCTGCTGAGAATAAGCCTTTGTAATTTGAGTAAAGGCACTTATCATGTTACGGCATGATTTTCTTAAAGTGGGCGAAGGTACATTTTTATGTTCAATTTTATGATACCAATTTTGAACCAGGCACCGCATTTAGCAATTCTTTTGTATATTTTTCTTTTGGGTTGTAGAAAATTTCATTTGCAGTTCCCTGCTCAATTATTTTGCCTTTATTCATCACCATTACCCTATCGCTTATATAATGAATTACCGAAAGGTCATGCGAAATAAATAGAGAAGTAAAATTGTATTTAGCTTTTAAATCGTTTATTAAATTTAATACCTGCGCCTGTACGCTAACATCCAATGCAGAAACACTTTCATCGAAAATTAAAAAATTGGGGTCTAGTGCCAATGCCCGTGCAATACAAATACGTTGCCGTTGCCCACCGCTGAATTGGTGGGGAAAACGGTTAAAAACATCTGCGGGCATATTAACCTGTTGCAATAAATGAATAGCTTTTTCTTTTCGGGTATTTTTATTCATACCTGTGTGGTGTACTTTCATTGGTTCTACAATTGCA
This sequence comes from Ferruginibacter sp., assembly GCA_031424845.1. GTDB lineage: Bacteria > Bacteroidota > Bacteroidia > Chitinophagales > Chitinophagaceae > Ferruginibacter. The sequence continues at coordinate 12,681 of JANPIF010000236.1, read as the reverse complement.
TCTCCAATGCTTAGCCTTGGGTTTAAAGAACCATAAGGATCTTGAAAAACAATCTGTAAATCTTTTCGCACAACCCGCATTTCTTTTTCGTTGTAAGCAGCAATGTTTTTTCCATTGAAAATAATATTGCCGGAAGTTGGTTTTACCAAACCTAAAATTGCCCTACCCAAAGTTGTTTTACCACAGCCGCTTTCTCCAACCAAACCAACGGTCTCATTTTTGTTTACGGTAAAACTTACATCATCTACTGCATGAAAATATTCCGTTACTTTTCCAAACATGTTTTTGGCTGTAGCAAAATTTACTTTCAGGTTTTCGACTTGTAATACAATTTGGTTTGATGATGTTTCGATATTTTTTAGCGGTATTGTTTCCTTAATATGTTCTCCTTTCAATACATCTGCCACCACACTCAATTTTTTTCCTTTATGCGCTGCCGAGGGTTTGCAGGCAAGCAATGCCTTGGTATATAAATGTTGGGGGTTATTTAAAACTTCTTTTGCGTTTCCTTTTTCTACCAACTCGCCTTTGTACATTACTGCTATTTCATCTGCCACATCTGCCACCAAAGAAAGGTCGTGGGTAATAAGTAAGATACCCATTCCATTCTCCGATTGTAATTTTTTAAGAAGTGATAAAATATTTTTTTGCACTCTTACATCCAATGCTGTTGTGGGCTCATCTGCAATTAATAAAGCTGGGTTACAACTCATAGCCATTGCAATCATTACCCGCTGTTTTTGTCCACCACTTATTTGGTGTGGGTAGCGATGTATCATTTGCTCCGGCTTAGGCAATTCTACTTTTTTAAAAAGTTCAATAGTTGCTTGTTTAGCTTCTTTTTTACTCAGCTTTTTATGTAACATCAACGCTTCCATTACCTGAGCACCACAAGTGTGTACTGGGTTTAAAGAAGTCATGGGCTCCTGAAAAATCATGGCTATTTTATTACCACGAAGCTGCTGCATCTTTTCATTGGGTAATGAAATTAAATTTTCTTCCGTTATTCCATCTTGACTAAAAAGCATGTCACCAGTTATAGTAGCGCTGCTTGGCAATAATTGTAAAAACGATAAAGCGGTTACAGATTTACCTGAACCGCTTTCACCAATTAATGCTGTTATTTTACCTCGGGGTATTTGAAAAGAAATGTTTTTTACAACGGGTACCAAATAACTTTCTTGTGAGAAAGAAATTTGAAGGTTTTTTATTTGAGTGAGTGGGAGCATTGTAAAAAATAAAACAAGCAACTATTTAAAATATCTTTTTAATTAATAATGGTAACATGAGCCATACAAAATCGATCTAATTATTAATAATCTTTTGCATAATAAAAGATGAAAAAAGATGTACTGTTGAGCCTAGCAGGGATAGAAGTGTAAAGCCCACAGCCCGAGGAACGAGGGCGAGGACTTGCAACGGATAGCCCTATACAAATATTCATCATAGCTTCTTCAGCTCATGCTCCTAAAATTCCTTCTTGTAAATTTAAAATTTCAAATGCCTTACTGTTAAGCCATCATTCATTAATTGTTTTAATGAATCTATCCCTATTTTTAAATGCATCTCTACATAATTTGATGTAACAGATTTATCGCTTGCTTCTGTTTTTACACCTTCGGGCACCATAGGGCTATCACTTACTAAAAGCAAAGCACCTGTTGGAATTTTATTGTAAAAACCTACTGTAAAAATGGTGGCGGTTTCCATATCAATTGCATAAGCACGCACTTTTTGCAGGTACTCTTTAAACACTTCATCATGCTCCCACACCCGGCGGTTGGTGGTGTAGCAAACGCCTGTCCAGTAATCCTGCTCATAATCTCTAATTGTTGTAGATATGGCTTTTTGCAGCGCAAATGACGGCATGGCCGGCACCTCGGGCGGAAAATAATCATTGCTTGTACCTTCTCCTCTTATGGCTGCAATTGGAAGAATAAGATCGCCGATTTTGTTACGTTTTTTTAGCCCGCCGCACTTGCCTAAAAACAACACTGCTTTAGGTTTTATGGCAGTAAGTAAATCCATTACTGTAGCAGCACCTGGGCTACCCATACCAAAATTTATAATGGTAATATTATTTGCTGTAGCACATTGCATGGGTCTATCCATGGCTACAATTTCTACATTATTCCAAACGGAAAACATGGTTACATAATTACTAAAATTGGTGAGCAAAATATACTCTCCAAAATCTTTTAATGCCTGACCTGTGTAACGTGGGAGCCAGTTGTCAACTATTTCTTCTTTTGATTTCATACATTTTCTTATTCAGTTAAAAATACGATTTTTATTTTTAAAGATGATTTGCGTTTGATAAAACTGTTTTTAAAATCATTTGGTTTACTACATTTACATTGCATGATTAAGATAGTTTATCCAGATATAAAACCCTCCATAAAAACAGAAAATGAGAAGGAGCTTATTTTTTGCATAATCAGAAAACGCTGGTACAACATTACTCCCGAAGAATGGGTGCGACAAAATTTTTTGCTGTATTTAATTCATGTAGAGAATTATCCTGCATCTTTAATTTCGGTTGAAAAACAATTACAAATAAGCGAAGTAAAAAAAAGATTTGATATTGTTGTGTATAAAAATTCGATACCTTTTTTAATAGTGGAATGTAAAGAAATGAATGTGCCACTTACTGGAATTACATTGAGACAAGTACTAAACTATAATTCTACGATACAAGCACCTTTTATGGTGGTAACAAATGGTAATTATTGTGCGGCTTTTGAGAAAAAAGAAAACGTGTTTGTGGAGGTTTTTGAAATGCCTTCGGTGTGAATTGTGAAATGTGAATGGTGAATGCGGCGTGAATGATGAATGGGATTACTAAATCCCAATTCCATTTTCTAATCCCCAATTCCTTCTACCCTTACCGCCTCCCACCCTATCATAGCAGTTTTTCTTTTTGCTCCCCACATATACTGACCAAACAAACCAGTGGCTTGTATAATTCTATGGCATGGAATTAAGAATGCTATTGGATTGTCGCCTATGGCAGAACCCACAGCACGTGCTGCTTTTGGGCTGTTGATATTGTTTGCGATATTGCCGTAAGTTTCCAATCTACCCATCGGTATTTTTAGCAATGCTTCCCATACTTTTAATTGAAAGGGTGTTCCTTTTAAATGAAGTTTTATTTTATTTATATCAGTCCAATTACCTGCAAAAATATTTTTAATTTGATGATGGGTATTTTCAGTCGAATGAATAAAATTTGCTTTGGGGAAACTAGCCTGTAAATTTTTGAAAGAATTTTTTTCTTCTTCAATAAAAGCAATATGACAAATTCCTTTTTGGGTAGATGCAACAATTATATCTCCAAAAATAGAAGAAGTAAAACTGTAATTTATAGTAAGATTTTCTGCACCGTTTTTAAATTCGCCAGGTGTCATTCCTTCTATGTTGATGAAAAGGTCGTGCAACCTCCCTGTGCCTGACAAGCCTGTTTCAATAGCAGTTTCAAATAAGCTAGGCGTTTCATCTTGTACAACATTACCAAGCATTTTTTTTGCGTGGCTAATGGTAATATATTGTATGAATTTTTTTGGACTTACTCCTACCCATTCTGTGAACATTTTTTGAAAATGAGAAGGGCTTACATTTATTTGTTTAGCTATTTCTTCTAAACTTGGTTGGTTAGTAAAATTGGTTTTTATCATATTAATTGCATCTGCTATCCTATTAAAATCAATATTATTTTGTGCGGTCATTATTTATTGTTTGAAGCAAATGTAGAAGAAACAGGATTTATTGGCAACCCGAAAATGGTGATACTAAAAAAGCCCGAAAAAATTTCCGGGCATTTTTAATATATCATAATTGATAATGATTATGGGAAAATTCCTAATTCAACGTAACTTGTAGCTACTTTGTTTATTGCATTTACATAAGCTGCAGTACGCATATCAGGTATGCTGGGATTGGTAAGCCATATCTCCATAATTTCTCTTGTAGCTGTTATCATGGTTTCTTCCAAGCCACTGTGTACAAGATCAACTTCTTCAGGACCATGCATAATAAAAGCACGTTCTGTATCTTCTACTTTTTTGCCGGTAAGGGTTTCCATTTGCCCTAGTATATGAGAGTTTAAGGTTTCAGTAAAACGCTTTTCCATACGACCATAACGTACGTGACTTAGATTTTTTAACCACTCAAAATAACTTACCGTTACACCACCTGCATTCAAATACATATCAGGCACACAAAGAATGCCTTTTTGTTGAAAAACTTCATCAGCCTCTGGTGTACAAGGGCCATTAGCAGCTTCACCTATTATTTTTGCTTTTACCCTTGGAGCATTTTCTCCATTAATAACGTTTTCTAATGCTGCAGGTATTAATATATCACACTCTAATTCTAACGCATCGGTATTTTTTGCAAGATTGGTAGCGCCCGGGAAATTAAGAATAGAGCCAGTTGCTTTTCTATGTTGAAAAACATCTTCTTCATTTAATCCTTCTGCATTAAAAATAGCTCCTTCATATTCTGCCAATGCAATAACTTTTGCACCACCTTGTCTAAAATATTTCGCTGAATGATAACCTACATTACCCAACCCTTGAACCACAACAGTCTTACCTTTTATTCCTACTTCAAGTCCTTTCTTTTTCATAACTTCTGGCATGTTACATACTTCTCTTATACCAAAATAAACACCCAAGCCAGTTGCTTCTGTACGACCACGCACACCACCTTGTGTCACTGGCTTACCAGTTACACATCCTGCAGCATCTATCTCTCCGGGCTTTAACGACTGGTAAGTATCCACTATCCAGCTCATTTCTCTTGCGCCGGTTCCGTAATCTGGTGCTGGTACATCAATGCCGGGACCAATAAAATTTTTCTTGACTAATTCCGATGTATAACGACGGGTAATTTTTTCAAGCTCATAAACTGAATAATTACGTGGATTTATTTTAATTCCACCTTTACCACCCCCAAAAGGCACATTTACTATTGCACATTTGTAGGTCATTAAAGAAGCAAGCGCCATCACTTCATCTTGGTTTACTTCATCACTAAAACGAATACCACCTTTGCAGGGTGTTTTATGATGACTATGTTGTACTCTGTATGCCTCAATAACTTCAATGGTACCATCATCTCTCTTTATAGGAAAACGCATTTGCAAGACGCTGTTGCAGGCTTTAATCTGCTCTAAAATACCGTTGTCAACTTTGGTAAATTTTGCTGCTTTGTCAAAGCTCCTTTCAACACTTTGAAAGAAACTGTACTCTTGGTTTGAACTCATAAAATTGTTTTTATTTGCAATCGTTGTTTTAAAAAAGTATGCTTATTTAACAAACAATAATCTATATAGAATATTGCTATTACTCCTTTTCTATTTTTGAAATTTTTCTGTCTAATGAAAACACATAAAGAAATAAACCAACTAAAATGGTTAAACATACGGCTACTACAATGTAAATCTTTCCGTTACTTCTCATGGCATCAGCCATATCTACCTGTTCTGTTTGCGCAAAGCTGTTGGTAGAAATAAGTAGTAAACAAATATAGATACCTACTTTAATTCCGAATGAATATAGTCGGTTTAAAAAATGCTTTTTATCCATTAATGATGCTTTTATCTTTAATTAACTGTATTCTTATTTTTAATGTTGCAATCCATACGCCAAGTAATGTCCACCCAATTACTGCTGGGTAAAAAATTGCTCTCATACCCATGTCCATATCGTTTTTATCCAAAGCCGGATTGCCGCTATCGCTGCCTGGTGCCCCCGGGTGAAGACTTCCAACAAGCCTTGGAATTATCCAAATGGACGGAAACAACATGGCAAATGCAAAAATATTATACACTGCACTTACCCGTGACCTTTTGTCTATATCAGTAAAAGAACCTCTTAAAACAAAATAAGCACCGTAAATAAGTAAGGCTATTGCTGCGCCTATAAGTTTTGGTTCTTTTAGTACACTGGCAAAAGATTGACCTTGGTCTGTAACCCATGTAACGGAAACCCATTCTGTACCGGTAATGTAACCTAGCACTCCAAACAAACACCCCAATGAGGCATATGATGAGGCGTAAATATCAAATTTGTGGTTAAAATTGCGAAGGTATTTTATGCTATAAATGGCACTTATAATGAAAAGGACCATCATACCAAACCACATACAAACATGAAAATACATATTGCGAATGGTTTCATTTAAAATGGGAAGTCGGGGAACTTTCCCTAGAAACCCTGCAAAAACAGTGTAAACAAGCAAAAGGAATGATAATATTTTCCACCAGTTTTTCTTCAAAATATTTCTATTTTTTTATGACGGCGCAAAGATAAGGGTAATGATTGTTTGTGTATATGCTAAACTTGGTGTTTTATAAGGGTAATTCCAATGATAAACCAAAGTTGTTAAACAGTATTTGTTTATTTCAACAACTAGATTGTCAACTTAATGAAAAATCTACTGCCGCACTCGCATGAATAAATGTTGTATCAAAAAGTGGCAAATTAAAATCGTCGTTTTTTATGAGCAATGGTATTTCTGTACAGCCTAATATGATACCTTCTGCGCCTGCTTGCTGTAACTTTTGCATTATTAGCAAATAACTTTCTTTCGTTTTTTCTGTTACAATACCAAGTGCCAGTTCATTGTAAATGCCTGCATTTATTATTGCCATATCTTCATCATTGGGTATAATGGTTTCTATATCCATATCGGCCAAAGTATCTTTAAAAAAAGGTAATTGCATAGTGTATTTTGTGCCAAGTAAAGCAACTTTATTTACTCCTTTTTCTAAAATTTTTTTGCCGGTTTCTTCTGCAATATGAATAAATGGAATGCTGATTGCTGACCTCACCTTTGGTGCTACGTTATGCATTGTGTTAGCGCCTAATAAAATACATTTTGCTCCCGCAGTTTGTAAAGCAAGGGCTGCATCTGTCATTATTTTTGCAATATCATCCCACTTGCCGGCCGCGGTAAGTTTTGCAATGGCAGGATAATTTACTGAATTGATGATAACCTCTGCGGTACATTCGCCATTGGTATTTTTGTATATAAGCTCATTAAAATATCGGTAATAATCCAATGTAGAAACCCAACCTGTGCCACCTACCAGTCCAATTTTTTTCATGATAATTTTTTATAAAGATAAAGAAGGTATTTTGGCAATAGGTTTTCAGACAGTTCACTCACCTATAATAATTCAACTTTCATTTTTATGTGGCCTAAGCTAATCTTTCCATAAAAAAGGGAAAAGTATAACTGCTAATACAAAAACAAGTATATCTAAACCTGCTACAAGGCCTGCAAGCTGCCAAACGGCGCCATCCCTAAAAACTTCCGCAAACCCGGTTTTACTTAAACGCATTAATAACAATAGTTGTGGAAGAATTACAGGGAAACCCAAAATGGCAATGAGCGCTGCATTTTGTTGGGCTTTTGCAGCAATGGCGCTCATTAAAGTAAATGTGAGACTGATACTGGTACCACCTAATAAAACGATACCGTAGAAGCGCAGGTTATTTTGTACCGGGCTATCTAAAAAGAAGTAAAATAATAAAAGACTTACGCTACTCATGAGTAACATAAGTATGATATTAAAAATTAATTTAGCGGTAATAAATTCCACCGGTGAGGCTATAGAATAGTAATAAAGCATCAGACCTTTATTTTCCGATAAAAAACTTTTAGCTACCGTATTTACGCAAACAAATAGTTGAATAACCCAAAATAAACTGTTCCAGACATTCGCATCAGGACTATCGGGCAATGACAAATACAATACAAAAACGGTAGATGCTATATAAAGAATAATGCCATAAAAAGTATGCTGCTGGCGAAGTTCCAGCAAAATATCTTTTTTAACTAAGGCAGTTATGCGTTTTATCACAAGTGCAAAATAAGGAGTTTTTGTAATGTTCAAGTTTTTAGCTGTTACCTTTTAATAAGATTGACTGCTATAAATACGAATGCTGAAAAAAGATATATTGATGAGCCTAGCCCCGATTGTAATGGAAAAGGGTGAGGCACGAGCCCTTTGTAATGAAAAGCGGGAAACAAATGCTTGATAAAGCTTTTTAAGTCCATGCTCCCAAATCTCAGTTGACAAATTTTAATTGTCAGCGGGCAAAGCCTATAATGAAAAATATAAACTTTACATGCAAAGGAATTGCTCAATCAACTATTCTTCAATCTGCGCACACTCTCTGCACCTAGGTTCATAAATATCTTTTTCTCCTAATAAAACCTGACCGCCGGCAGCAATTTTGCGGTACGAAATACTTGCCATGCCACCACAACGCATACAAATTGCGTGCAATTTGGTTATATAATCTGCCACCGCCAATAAATTAGGCATTTGCCCGAAGGGTTTGCCTTGATAATCCATATCTAACCCTGCCACAATTACTCTTATACCTTTAAGCGCCAATTGCTCGCATACATATGCAATTTCTTCATCAAAAAACTGGGCTTCATCTATTCCAACCACATCTACATCTTGCGCCATTAATAAAATACTATGCGCATTTTCTACCGGTGTGCTGTGTATAGAATTGGTATCGTGACTTACAATTTTAATTTCGTCGTAACGTGTATCAATAGCGGGCTTAAAGATTTCTACTTTTAAATTGGCAATCTTTACACGCTTTAGTCTGCGGATTAATTCTTCGGTTTTACCGCTAAACATACTGCCACAAATAACTTCTATCCAGCCCTTTCTTTCGCCCCTCAAATTCGGTTCTATGAACATTGTATTATTTTTATAATTGTGTTGCGTAACTTTAACGCAATGTTGCAAAGATTAACGAATAAAATTTAAGCACAAAACAAAAATTTGAAAACTAAGTTTTAATAAAATATTTAAAGTAAATATTATGGAAAGAGTGGAAACACTTATAAATATATTGGTTGAAAAAATGCAAAAAAAGGGTTCGGTAAATGAATTGCTGACAACCGTTAAGATGCTGGAATCAGAATTACAGCATCTAAAGACAATAACTCCACCAGATGCTTTTGGTATTTCAACAACTGCAATAAATATATCTAAACCCATAATACCGGCAAAGCCGGAAAAAGAAAAACAATTAAATACTGCCGAAGAAGAAAAAACCGTAGAAGTTTTGCAGATTGATGAAGCAGCGATGGAAGCAGAATTAGAAGAAATAAAAAAGACTACGGAGGAAAGAAATAAATTTACTGCACAAAATAAACCGGCTCCTAGTTTTGATTATTTAGATGATATTCCAACACTTGCAAACAGGCAAATGAATGTACCGGTTTCCACTGCAGTTTTGCAGCCTAAAGAAATACATGAAATATTGCCAATAAATAATACAGCATCTGTTAATGAAACCTTGCGCACTACAAAAAATGAACTGAGCGATACGCTGCAAGATGCACCGGTAAAGGATTTAAGAAAAGCCATTGGCATTAATGACAGGTTTGTTTTTTTAAAAGAATTGTTTAGAGGCGACGATGCGATGTATGAAAGAAGCATAAAAACAATCAATGCTTTTGCTATTTACCCCGAGGCTGAATATTGGATAAGAAGAGAGCTAAAGCTTAAACTTGGCTGGGATGATAAAAATGAAACGGTAAAACAATTTGATCAGTTGGTAAGAAGGCGATTTGCATAAATGTGTTGCAAAATTTTTTGAGACGCCCCACGATTTTCATACACATACATTTTGCTTATTGTAGAAGCGGATTTTAAAAATTCTTCGTTGCTGAAAAGTTTATCGAGCAATGTTTCCAGTTCTAATGCATTTTCAATAGAAAATGCCCCTTTTTTATCTATTAAATCATTTGCTTCTGCAAATTTTTGGTACTCAGGCCCAAAAATAATTGGCCTGCCATACACTGCAGCTTCAAGGATATTGTGAATGCCACTTTCATTAAAACCGCCACCAATATAAGCTACTGTTGACAGTTTGTATAGTTTGGAAAGCATGCCAATGTTGTCAATAATTATTGTTTGAGCTTCATGTTCCCCTTTAATAAATTCCGAATAAAAAACAGCATTGGGAAATAATTTTTTAATGTCATCCAGTCTTTCTTTATCTATTTCGTGTGGGGCTATTATAAATTTAATGTCGGAATGTATTTTGGCATAATGCACAATTTCTTCTTCATCTTCTTCCCAAGTACTGCCGGCTATAATTACTTTTTTATTTTGGCAAAAATTAATCAATGCATTCGGCAAGGGTTCATTCTTTTCAATAATGTCCATTACTCGATCAAACCGTGTATCTCCTGTTACTGTTACGTTCTCAGCTAAGCCAATACTTTGTAATAATAACACCGAGTTTTCATTTTGTACAAATATCTTTTCAAAACTTCGGAGTATTTTTTTCCATAAACCCCCATACCATTTAAAAAATGGTTGGTTTTCTCTGAATATAGCAGAGACTAAAATATCCGGAATTTTATTATTCTTTAATTGAGTTAAATAGTAAAACCAATATTCATATTTCACCCAAATAACCAACGAAGGTTTTACAGTGCTGATAAATCTTTCAGCAGAAGATTTACCATCCAACGGCAGATAAAAAACACCATCGGCTCCACTGTAATTTTTTCTTATTTCATAGCCACTTGGCGAGAAAAAAGTGAGGAGAATTTTGCATGAGGGATATTGTTGCTTTAATTTTTCTATTATTGGTCTCCCTTGCTCAAATTCACCAAGGCTTGCACAGTGTACCCAAATTATTTTATTGCTATTAATGTCTACTTTCCATTGTTTCAATTCATCAAATATCTTTTTTCTGCCATTAAGCCATAAACGTGCTTTTTTATTAAATAATGTGGCAATGCGAATACCCAAAGCATACAACACCAAAAAAAGATTATAAAATAATATATACAAATTGTTTGTTTTAAAGCAAATGTAATAGCAAAACGTACTTAAATCCAATTGTTTCAAAATGGAAATTTCAGCGTTTCAAATTTGTATCTTTGCACCCGCAAAAAAGCCTTTATGAAGCAATTACAAATGGTAGATACTAAAACACAGTATCTTAAAATAAAAAAAGAGGTAGATGCAGCAGTTATTGCTGTAATGGAAAGTTCGAGGTTTATTGGCGGGCAGGTTGTAAGTGATTTTGCTCAAAACCTGGGAGCGTATCACAAAAGTAAGCACGTAATACCTTGTGCTAATGGAACAGATGCTTTGCAAATAGCCATGATGGCATTGGGATTAAAGGCAGGCGATGAAGTAATAACTCCTTCTTTTACCTATATAGCTACGGTAGAGGTTGCGGCTTTATTAGGAATAAGACCCATATTTATTGAAGTTGATAAAGCTACTTTTTGTATGGATGCAAATGTTATAGAGGCAGCTATTACACCGAAAACTAAAGCTATTGTGCCTGTACATTTGTACGGACATGCAGCAGATATGGAGCCAATTATGGCAATAGCCAAAAAACACAATCTTTTTGTTATTGAAGATAATGCTCAGGGAATTGGCAACGATTATACATTTACTGATGGCACTGTAAAGAAAACTGGAACCATCGGAGACATTGGTTGTACATCCTTTTATCCATCTAAAAACTTGGGTGCTTTTGGCGACGGAGGAGCTATGTTTACCGATGATGATGCCTTAGCTGAAAAACTAAAAATGATTTCATCCCATGGGCAAAGCAAACAATATTACCATGATGTGGTAGGTTGCAACTCACGCCTTGATGCAATGCAAGCGGCCATATTGGATATTAAATTAAAAAAACTAGACGAATACATTGCTGCCCGCAGAAAGGCAGCTGATTATTATGATACAGCCTTTGCCGGTAATGAAAAAATAACAGTTCCATTTCGTGCCGCTAATAACAAGCATGTATTTCATCAATACACGCTAACATTGCATGGTGTTAATAGAGATGAATTAAATAGATTTTTAGCCGAGAACGGTGTACCCTCAATGATTTACTATCCCGTACCGGCACACAAACAAAAGATGTTTGATATTTTTGAAGAAATGGATAACGAATTACCAGTTACAGATTGGTTAACCGAAAGAGTAATTTCCTTACCAATGCATACAGAATTGGAGGAAGAACAACAGGAATTTATAGTTAAAAAAGTTTTGGAGTTCGTAAACAAATAAGATCATTCATTTTTTCATTTATTATTCATGAAAATAGCAGTTATTGGTACAGGTTATGTTGGATTGGTTACAGGTACATGTTTTGCTGAAACAGGTAATATTGTTACTTGCGTAGATGTTGATAAAAATAAAATTGAAAAACTTTCTAATGGCCAAATAACTATTTATGAGCCCGGGCTTGAAAAACTTTTTTTGCGCAATCAAAAAGAAGGAAGATTAACATTTACCCAATCGCTTGCTCAAGCCGTAGAACATGCAGAAATAATTTTTCTAGCCTTACCTACTCCACCGGGTGAAAATGGTGCAGCAGATTTAAAATATGTATTAGGCGTTGCTAATGATTTAGGCAAAATATTAAAGCCTGGTCAGTATAAAGTAATTGTAGATAAAAGTACAGTGCCTGTTGGCACTGCAGAAAAAGTAAAACAAGCTATTTTAAAAAGTGGTTTAAACTATGAACTTGGTGCAAAAAAACTAGATGATACATTTGATATAGTTAGTAATCCTGAATTTTTGCGTGAAGGAGTAGCCGTAGATGATTTTATGAAGCCCGACAGGGTCGTAATAGGCACAACATCTACCCGTGCAATAAA